>NZ_JBIRAW010000012.1:0-273538 GCF_044326315.1 Actinomadura sp. 9N407
GGCGTGTTCGCCCTTGGCGCCGCCCGTGGAGGCCAACACGCCACGAGTCAACGGAATGCGAGGTCCGGGCGTCCTGGCGTGGCTTGGTCGTGCCTGGTCCGGTGTGCTCTCCGGTCGGAGCCGCGCCAGTCCGCGTTCAAGCCTCCGACGGGTCCCTGCTCGCCACGCGTTCTCTGGAGGCCCGCAGCCGTTGGGCGTGGTCTCGATGAGGTTTCAGCCGCCGGCCTTCTTGTGGTCGGCGGCGGAGCCGTCGCCGGGTTTCGGGTCGTGGGGACGGAGGGTGCCGTCCCAGCGCGCAGAAGCATGCCCTGTTCATCGGCGGGCTTCCCGTGGTGGTTGGGCCGCGGGGTTCGGGAAGCGGGATTTTCTTCTGAACATGCTGTAGTCGGGTTTGGCTACAATCCTTCGGTTAGGTGGGGTTTCTCTCGCCTGTGGTGGGCACGCAGTCGCGCTCTGTTTCGCCTGAGTGACAACGCCGCCTCTTCACCAGCCCTCCGTAAGGAGCCTGTCCATGCCGGTGGAACCGGAGCAGCACATCGCCGCGGCGAGGCCTGTGATCGGTGACGCGGAGATCGAGGCCGCGGTGCGCGTGCTGCGCAGCGGCCGGGTCGTCCAGGGTCCTGAGGTCGCGGCGTTCGAGGAGGAGTTCTCCGAGGTCGTGGCCGGACGGCACTGCGTCGCGGTCAACTCGGGGACCTCGGCCCTCCAGTTGAGCCTGCTGGCGCTGGGGATCGGGCCCGCCGACGAGGTGGTCGTCCCCTCGTTCACGTTCGCGGCCTCGGCCAACGCCGTACGGCTGGTGGGCGCCGAGCCGGTCTTCGTCGACATCGAGCCCGGCTCGTTCTGCCTCGATCCGGACGCCGTCGCGGCGGCGATCGGCCCGCGCACGGCGGCGATCATGCCGGTGCACCTGTACGGGCATCCGGCGGCGATGGACCGGATCGGGCCGCTCGCGGAACGGCACGGGCTGGCCGTCGTGGAGGACGCCGCCCAGGCGCACGCGGCTGCTTTGAACGGGATTCCGGCCGGGGCCATGGGGACGGTGGGCTGCTTCAGCTTCTACCCGACCAAGAACATGCACGCCCTCGAAGGCGGCATGGTCACCACGGCGGACGCGGAGACGGCGCGGACGCTGCGGTTGCTGCGCAACCAGGGCATGGAGCAGCGGTACGCCAACGAGATCGTCGGGGCGAACATGCGGCTCACCGATGTTGCGGCGGCCATCGGGCGCGTGCAGCTGGAGAAGCTGGCCGGGTGGACCGACCGGCGCCGGGCCAACGCGGAGTTCCTGGACGCGAAGATCACTGGGGCCGTCACGCCGCCGGTGGCGGCCGGCGCGCGGCACGTCTACCACCAGTACACCGTCCGGATCCGCGGCGACCGCGACGCCGTTCAGAAGCACCTGGACGAGCGGCAGGTCGGCAACGCCGTCTACTACCCGACTCCGGTTCACCGGCTCAAGCCGTACCTGAAGGACGGGCTGCCGGATCCGCGGTGGGACCTGCCCGAGACCGAACGGGCCGCCGCCGAGGTCCTGTCGCTGCCGGTGCACCCGGCGGTCACCGAAGAGGAGCTGGTCCGCGTGGCCGACGCAGTGAACGAGACCGGAGCCGCTTCGTGAGCGTCCGGTTGCGCGCGGGCCTGATCGGGCTCGGCGTGATGGGCCGCAATCACGCCCGGGTCCTGAACGGGCTGGACGGCGTCGACCTCGTCGGGGTCGTGGACCCGGCCGGACGTCCTGACTCCGCGCCGCACGGCGTACCGCTGCTGGCGACGGTGCCGGATCTGCTGGCGCTGGGCATCGACTACGCGGTGGTGGCCTGCCCGACGGCGCTGCACGAGGAGATCGGCCTCCAGCTGGCCGAGGCCGGTGTGGGCGCGCTGATCGAGAAGCCGCTGGCGGAGTCGGTGGAGGCCGCCGAACGGCTCGTGGCGGCGTTCGAGTCGCGGGGTCTGGTCGCGGGCGTCGGCCACATCGAGCGCTACAACCCGGCGCTGCAGAGCATGCGGACCCGGCTGGAGGCGGGCGAGCTGGGCGAGGTGTTCCAGGTGGTCACGCGCCGCCAGGGACCGTTCCCGCACCGGATCGCCGACGTCGGGGTGGTCAAGGACCTCGCCACGCACGACATCGACCTGACGGCGTGGGTGACCGGCGAGGCGTACGTGTCGGTCTGCGCGCACACGGTCGCGCGCAGCGGCCGTCCGCACGAGGACATGGTGGCGGCCGTCGGGCGGCTCACCGACGGTTCCATGGTCAACCACCTGGTGAACTGGCTGAGCCCGCTCAAGGAGCGCACCACCGTCGTGACCGGTGAACGCGGCTGCTTCGTCGCCGACACGCTCACGGCGGACCTGACGTTCTACGCCAACGGCGAGGTGAGCACCGAATGGGAGGCGCTGCGGGCGTTCCGAGGTGTCTCCGAGGGGGACATGATCCGGTACGCGATCCCCAAGCGGGAGCCGCTGCAGGTCGAGCACGAACGATTCCGCGATGCCATGGTGGAGGGGACGGGTGACATCGTGACGCTGCGCCAGGGACTCCGTACGGTCGAGGTCTCGGCCGCTGTGCTGGAGTCGGCCCGACTCGGAGAGACCGTCACGCTGAAGGCGCCGGAGGTGCTCGATGCCGTCTGACCGAGGTCCGGAGCGGAGCGCCAGCGGAGCGGGCGTCGTTGACGTCACTGTGGTCGTGGCCGTTTACAACACGATGCCCTACCTGACCGCCTGCCTGGACTCGCTGGTGGGGCAGAGCATCGGCGCGGACCGCATGGAGGTCATCGCGGTCGACGACGGTTCCACCGACGGCAGTGAGGCCGAGCTCGACCGGTACGCCGAGGCGTACCCGGATGTGGTGACGGTGCTGCGCCAGCCCAACTCGGGCGGTCCCGCCGGTCCCAGCAACCGGGCTCTCGACGTGGCCACCGGCCGCTACGTGTACTTCGTCGGTGCCGATGACTATCTGGGCCTAGAAGCGTTGGAACGGATGGTCGCGGCCGCCGACGAGTACGGCTCGGACGTGCTCATCGGCAAGATGGAGGGCGTCAACGGGCGGATCGTGCAGCCACAAATGTTCGTCGCCAACGAACCCGACATCGACCTGCACGACTCTCATCTGCCGTGGGTGCTGTCCAACTGCAAGCTCTTCCGCCGCGACCTGGTGGAACGGCACAAGCTGCGGTTCCCTGAGGACATGCGGATCGGCAGCGACCAGCCGTTCACCATCGAGGCGTGTGTACGGGCCGAGCGGATCTCGGTGCTGGGCGACTACACCTGTTACTACGCGGTGCTCCGCGAAGACGGCGGCAACATCACCCAGGGTTCCGTGGAGATCTACACCCGGCTGGAGTGCGCCGAGCATCTCTTCGCGTTCGTCGCGCAGCTGCTGGAGCCGGGACCGCGCCGGGACGCGATCGTGCACCGGCATGCCAAGTGGGAGCTGACCAAGCCGGTCCGCGAGAGCCTTCTCGAACTCGACCCTGCCGCGCAGCGGGACGTGTGCGCCCGTGTCGGCGCGCTCGTCGACCGGCACGTGACCGACGAGGTGCTCGGCCTGCTGCCCATCAAGCGGCGGGTCAGGCTGCGGCTGGCGCAGCACGGCCAGGTCGACCGGCTGTGCGCCGCGATCCGGGACGACGCGGCGGAACGGGCCTACCCGATCATGCTCAAGGAGGGCCGGGCCTACTTCGCCTACCACGGTTTCGAGGATCCCGAACTCGCCCTTCCCGACGGCCTGTACGAGATCACCAAGGGCATGCGCCGGCGGCTCACGGAGGAGGCGCGGACGGTCGAGGCGCGGCGGAACGGCGACACCCTGCAGATCACGGTCCGGACGCCGTTCGTGGGCCCCGACCGCGAGGATCCCGCCGTCGCCCGCCTCACGGCCACCCCTCACGGCGGCACGGAGGCCGCGCTCGAGCCCGCCCAGCACCGGCTTCCCGGCGAGCAGGGCATGGAGCTGATCGCCGAGGTCTCCCTGGAACGGCTCGCGGCCGCCTGCCGGAACGGCAGGAGCCGGTACGGGCTGAAGCTGGCACTGAGCGCGGGCGATGAGACCTACGAGGTCGCCGTGCCCACGTCGGTGCCCCCGCTGAGAGAACTCGTCTGGTACCGGAACCGGCCTTACCGGCTGACGGTGAGCGGCGACAAACGGCGGCGAACGGTGATCGACTTTGCCGCGGTCCGCCCGACCCGGGCCGTCGCCCGGCGGATCCGGCGCGTGACATCCCAGCTCGGAGGTAAGTAGCACATGCGGATCTGCGTGGTCGCGCTCGGCAAGATCGGCCTCCCGCTGGCGGTGCAGTTCGCCCGCAAGGGGCACCAGGTGATCGGCGCCGATGTGGACGAACGCGTCGTCGCCGACGTGAACGCCGGGCGCGAGCCCTTCCCCGGCGAGGCGGATCTGGGCCTGTACCTCGGGGAGACCGTCGGAGCCGGGCTGCTGTCGGCGACCACCGACACGACGGCGGCCGTCGCCGAGTCCGACGCGGTCGTCGTGGTCGTCCCGCTGTTCGTGGACGAGACGGGAACGCCCGACTTCGGGTGGATGGACGCCGCGACCCGTTCGATCGCGGCGGGGCTCCGGCGCGGAACGCTCGTCAGCTACGAGACGACGCTGCCGGTCGGTACCACCCGTGATCGCTGGGCCCCGATGCTCGAAGAGGGATCGGGCCTGACCGCGGGCGGCGACTTCCACGTGGTGTTCAGCCCGGAACGCGTGCTGACCGGGCGGGTGTTCGCCGACCTGCGGCGCTACCCGAAGCTCGTCGGCGGCATCGACGGCGACTCCGCCCTGCACGGCGTGGACTTCTACGAGCAGGTCCTCGACTTCGACGAGCGTCCGGACATGACGCGTCCCAACGGGGTGTGGGACCTGGGTTCCGCCGAGGCAGCGGAGCTGGCCAAGCTCGCCGAGACCACCTACCGCGACGTCAACATCGGCCTCGCCAACCAGTTCGCGCGCTACGCCGACAAGGTAGGGGTGGACGTCAACGAGGTCATCGAGGCCTGCAACACCCAGCCGTACAGCCACATCCACAAGCCCGGCATCGCCGTCGGGGGCCACTGCATCCCGGTGTATCCGCGGATGTACCTGTGGAACGACCCGGACGCGACCGTGGTGCGGTCCGCCCGGGACGCCAACACCGCGATGCCGGAGTACGCCGTCGGTCTCCTCGCGGACGCCTACGGGGATCTGACCGGTGCCGGCGTCCTGGTGCTCGGCGCGGCGTACCGTGGCGGCGTCAAGGAGACGGCGTTCTCCGGCGTCTTCCCGGCCGTCGAGGCGCTGCGGGAACGCGGCGCCGTCCCGTACGTGTCCGACCCGATGTACACGGTGGCGGAGCTCCAGGCCCTGGGCCTCCCCCCGCACCGGGACGAGCCGGTGACCGCCGCGATCGTGCAGGCCGACCACGCCGCGTACCGCGCGCTGGGTCCGGCCGACCTGCCGGGCGTCAAGGTCCTGGTCGACGGGCGCCGGATCACCGAGCCCGACCGCTGGGCCGGTGTGGAACGGATCGTCATCGGAGGCCCCACGCGACCGCCCGCCGAAGGGTCGCCGGCCCGGTGAGCGAGGTTCCCGACCGGAGCGTCGCGATCGTGACCCCGTGCTACCCGGTCCCTGAGCGGGTCTTCGCGAGCAGCTTCGTCCAGGCGATGGTCGAGGCGCCGGGGCCGCTCCGGCCGGCCTTCTACTCCGTCACACAGAGCGGAGCCGGCTAGGACCTGGCGGCCCGCATGCCGGCCCCCGCCACAGAACTTTCGCGAACCGAGACCGGACCGTCCGCAGGGCGGTGGAGGAGAACCGAATGCAGGTCGAAGACGGCACCAGCACCGCGTCGCCGCGGGGCCGTATCGTCATGATCGTCGATAACGGGGTCACGGCGGACTCCCGGGTGCAGAAGGCGGCGCAGTCGGCCGCCGAGGCCGGCTGGGAGGTCCACCTCATCGGTCGCGCGCCCGGCAAGAAGCCGAGTTCATGGATGCTGGGCGGTGCCCACGTGAGCCTCGTACCGGTGCCGATGATCCTCTCCAAGCCATGGCACGTGCTCCCGCGCACCCTGTTCCGCCGCCCCTTCGCGTACTCGCACACGGAGATCGCCGAGTACCGCCGGCGGCTGGTCCAGTCCAGGAGGGCCGACCTGGCCGCGCGCCGCGCCGCGTTCACGCTGGAGCCGTCCCGGCGCCCGCTGGGCACCGCCTGGCTGGCGGCGCGGCGGATCGTGGTGAAGGTCCAGGACAAGTGGGTCTCCTTCCGGGAGGGCCGGACCGCCGCCCTGACCAAGGCGAAAACGAATCCGAACTCGCCGATCGAACGGCTCGCCGTGAAGTTCTGGAAGGCGCTGCTGGGTGACCGCTCCTGGCGGGTCCTGGACCGTGGCCTGTGGGACTGGGAGATCCCGTACGGGCGGGCCATCGACAAGCTGCAGCCCGACATCATCCACGCCAACGACTTCCGGATGATCGGCGTCGGCGCCCGCGCGGCGCAGCGCAGGCGCGCCAAGGGCGGGACCGTCAAGCTGGTCTGGGACGCGCACGAGTTCCTGCCGGGCATCAGCCCGTGGCGTGCCGGCCCGCGGTGGCATCCGGCGATGTGCGCGCACGAGGCCGAGTACGCCGGGCACGCCGACGCGGTGATGACGGTGTCGGAGGAGCTCGCCGAGATGCTGGTCGAACGGCACCACCTGCGGGACAAGCCCACCGTCGTCCTCAACGCCCCGATCGCCGTGTCCGAGGAGCAGGCCGCCGAGCCCGTACCGGACCTGCGGGAGCTGTGCGGGATCGGCCCGGACACGCCGCTGGCGGTCTACAGCGGCGCCGCCGCCGCGCAGCGCGGGCTGGACATCATGATCGAGACCCTGCCGCGGACGCCCGGCCTGCACGTCGCGCTCGTGGTGTCCAAGCCGAAGTCGGACTACGTCAGGAGCGTCATCGACCGTGCGGCCGAGCTCGGCGTGGCCGGCCGCGTGTCGGTGCTGCCGTACGTGCCGTTCTACCAGATCGTGCCGTTCCTGTCGGCGGCCGATTTCGGGGTCATCCCGATCCACCACTGGCCCAACCACGAGATCGCGCTGATCACGAAGTTCTTCGAGTACTCGCACGCGCGGTTGCCGATCATCGTCAGCGATGTGAGGGCGATGGGCGACATGGTGCGCGGAACCGGGCAGGGCGAGGTGTTCCGCGCCAAGGACGGCGACGACTACGTCCGGGCCGTGCAGGCCGTGCTCGCCGACCCGAAACGGTACCGCGAGGTGTACGAGAACCGCTCCGACCTGCTCCACGAATGGACCTGGGAGGCGCAGGCCGAGGTCATGGACGACGTCTACGCCGGGCTGCTGCCCGCGGGCTCGGGCTCGCCGGAGCCCGCCAGGGCGACCGTCTGAACCGGATGCCGTGCGGCGCCGTCGCGCGCCCGGTCCTGGCGGATCGGGCGTGCGACGGCTGCGCTAGCGGCTCATCCTGACTTCTCGGTGAGGACGGGCTCGTCCGTTCCGTCTCCGGCGGCGGTCTCGACGTAGACCGCGCCGGTCCGCGGGCACTCCCAGGCGCCCGGCTCGTCCGGCCGCGCCGCCAGCCGGACCCCGGCCCTGCCGACCCAGCCGATCCGGCGGGCGGGGACGCCCACCACGAGGGCGAAGTCGGGGACGTCACGGGTCACGACGGCCCCGGCGGCGACCATGGCCCAGCGGCCGATCCGTACCGGCGCGACGCAGACGCTGCGGGCACCGAGCGAGGCGCCCTCGGCGACGTGCACACCGACGGCCTCCCAGTCACCGCCGCGCTTCAGCTTCCCGTCGGGATCCACCGAACGGGGCGCGCGGTCGTTGGTGAGGACGACGGCCGGGCCGACGAACACGCCGTCCTCCAGCACCGCGGGCTCGTAGACGAGCGCGTGGTTCTGCAGCTTGACGTTGTCGCCTATCCGCACGCCCGCTCCGACGTACGCGCCGCGTCCCACGATGCAGCCCGCTCCCAGCCGGGCGTCCTCGCGGATCTGGGCGAGGTCCCACACCGTGGTCCCCTCGCCGAGTTCCGCGGTCGGGTCGACCTGGGCGCTCGGCGTGATCCGGTGATTCATTCGCCGCCTTCCTTCGCGGGGTGGCCGGCCTCGGTCCGAGGCCGGGGTTCTGGTCCGGTGCCGGGTCCAGCCAGGGGTTCGGTCAGGGGTCCAGCCAGGATAGGCCGTTGCCGCTTCAGAGCAGTTCCTGCAGCGGCGCGGCCGGCGAAAGGACAGCGGCGTGCATGGTCGACCGGGGTCCGGCCGCGGCGAGCGCGTCGACGGCCGTGGCGAACCGCGTCATCGCGTCCGGGTGCTCGGGGCCCAGCAGGTAGTCCCTGAGCTTGCGCCGCTCCTCGGCCAGCGGGTCGGAGCCGCGCGCCTCCGCGACGGGAATGATGCCGGCCAGCTCGGCGCAGTCCGGGCCCAGGAGGTACGCGGCGGACGCGGACGGGAACTCGGCCTTGAAGGCGCTCTCGTCACTCCCGCCGGGGTTGGCGACCACGTAGGGCTTCAGGCTCGGCATGTAGTCGGAGATCACGCTCGAGATGTCGGTGATGAGCATGTCCGACTGGTTGAAGCAGTCGTGCAGCGAGGCTTCCGCCCCGGTGACCACGCGGTGATCGACGCCGCCGCTCCGGTTCGCCTGCTCGATCAGCTTGATGACGCGATGGTGCGCGGCGAGAGCGGCGGCCGTCCGCGTTCCCGTGTACGGGTGCGGCCGGTAGATGACGCGGAACCGGTCGCCCTGCTCCAGCAGCGTGCGAATGATCTTCTCGCCCATCGGGAGCAGGGAGCTGTAGCTGTGGTCGCTGTCCCAGCCCTCCCACGTGGGGGCGTACAGCACGGTCGGCACCGGGTTCCCGGACGGCTCCGCGGTGATGCCGGAGAGCTGGGGGCGTCCCACCTCGACGATGGCCTCGTCGCGTACCCCGGCATCGGAGTTCAGGTAGCGGTCGCGGCCGGCCGGTCCGGCCACCCAGACCTCGTCGAAGACCTTGCTCACCGGGTTGGAACTGGAGTCCTTGTCGCTGTCGCCGTGGCCGATGAAGACATGCTTGATGTCGGGTTCCCGGAGGAGGTGGAGGTTCTTGCCGGTGTTGCCGGTGTAGAGCGCCACCCGCACGGTCGACCAGTCGAAGTTCATGATGTCCTCGCCGCTGGTCACGCAGACGACCGGCAGCGACGTGGGAGCCAGTGCCCCGACGACCTCCGGCGCGCGGACGAGGACCATCGCCTTGCGCTCCAGCCGTTCCATGGTGTTCAGCCACATGTTGGCCTGGTAGGCGTTCACCGCCGTACCGGTGAAGTACAGCAGGACCTCGGGCTTGTAGGCGGTCACCCGGCGCTGCACGTCGCGCGCGACGCGCGCGGAGTCGAGCAGGGGACGCATCCGCCGCAGCCGTCCGGCCTGCCCGGCGAAGATGATCGATGTCCCGACCGCGGTGATCAGCAGTCCGCCGGGCACCAGCGCGGGCACTCCGACGATCACCCCGGCGGCGCCGAGAAGGAGGGGGGCCGCGTCGGCGTGTCCTTCGACCATGCGGAACAGCCACGCCTGCCAGGCGGACTCGGCCGACGGGGTCGCCCACTCGCTCGGGCCCAGGTCACGTGTGGCGAAGGGAAGCCGATTGGTGTTGCGGAGTCCGGCCCCGCTCGCCAGTACCAGGGTACGGAACCAGTCGAGGAGGAAAAAGCCGGTGGCAGCCGCCGCCACCGTCCAGTCGGCGACGTCACCGGCCTGGACGAGCAGCACGACGAACGCGGCCTGCCGCGTCAGCACCCGCATGCCCGGCCCCATCTGCCCGCGGCGCAGCGCCTTGCCGGCGTCGGGCATCCGCTGTTCTACAGCCAGTTCGACCAAGTGGCACAGGATCGCGGCGCCGAGGAACCAGCCGGGGCCACCCGCCAGGGCCGCCGCGAGCAGCAGTCCCAGAGTGACGGGCAGGAACAGGGCCGGGGAATTCTCTAGGAGCGTCGGATAACCGGGGAAGGAGCGCCGCACGGCCGCCTCCGTCTGATCAGCGCGGCTCTGGAGGGAGCGGCGGATACGAAGGGTAACGGACATCTGCCGCCTCCGATGGCGGCAGATGTTCTGCAAGGCGATGGGGGTCAGCCGGAGCGGCCGCCGAAGCCGGCGAGCGGGTCCTCGCGGCGCACGTCGATGACCTGCCCGGTGAAGTCCGAGAGCAGCACGTTCAACGAGGTCCTGGCGACCTGGTCGGCGCTGAGCAGGCTGTTCGGCGGCTCCTGGCCGAACGCCACGGTCCGCATCGGGGTGCTGGTCCGCTCGGGGTTGATGCAGTTGATCCGCACGCCGTCGGCGGACCACTCGTCGGCCAGCGCCTGGGTCAGGTTGACCGTGGCGGCCTTCGCCGAGGAGTACAGGCTGTACTCGGCACGCCCGCGCGTGTAGGAGCTGGAGGTGTAGAGCAGCAGCTGGCCGCCGGTCTTGGCGAGGTACGGGTACGCCGCGCGGGCGATGTGGATCGGCGCGAGGTAGTTGACGCGCAGCGTCTCCTCGATGGCCTCGACGTCGATCGTGTCGAGCCGGCCGATCTTCAGCACGCCCACGGTGTTGACGACGAAGTCGACGCGTCCGGTCGCCGAGTACGCCTGCGCCAGCGCGGCGGCGACGTCGGCGGGCCGCTCGGCGTAGGTACGGGTCGCGCCCCGGCTGTAGCCGAAGACGCGCGCGCCGAACCGCCGGCCGAGCTCGGCGACGGCCTCGCCGATGCCCTGGCTGGCCCCGAACACGACCACGGTCTTTCCGGTGAGCGCCTCGGTGTACTCCTCATCGGCCAGGTCAGGAGCGTTCCACGAGGCCAGCTGGAACAGCTTGTCCGCGACGAACATGTCGACGGGCGCGGTGACCTTCATGTTGTGCTCGTCGCCGGGGACGACGTAGATCGGCGTACCGGGCAGGTACTTCAGCACGACCGAGCAGTCATCGGTCGCCTCGAAGTCCTCGTCCTGCCACGCCTTCTCGTACGCGGCGCGGATGGTGGCGAGCCGGAAGCCCTGCGGGGTCTGGCCGCGGCGCAGGTTCGCCCGGCGCGGTACGTCGACGATCACGTCGCCGTCGACCTGGATGATCGTGTCCGCCGACGGGATGGCCACGTCCACGGCCAGGTGCTCGCCCAAAGCGGCCACGCAGTCGCTGATGATGCGCGGCGACAGAAGGGGGCGCACCGCGTCGTGGAAGAGCACGTTGGTGGTCTCGGCCGGGTGGTCGGCGAGGGCGTCCAGCGCGAGCTGGGTCGTCGCGTTCCGCGAGGTCCCGCCGGTGAGCACGCGGCTGACCTTCCGGCAGCCGGCCTTCTTCACGCACGCGTTCGCATCGTCGAGGAAACCGGGGATCATCAGCAGGACGATCTCGTCGACCTCTGGTGCCCCTTCGAAGACGGCGAGCGTGTGCTCCAGCATCGTCTTACCGCTGATCTTGAGCAGCTGCTTGGGAGTGCTCAGGCCCATCCGCTGCCCGCTGCCACCCGCCAGGATGACGGCAACGGTGCGATGCTCGGCCCGCGGTGCCATGACCACGCATTTGTCCTTTACCTGTGCGGCGGCCGTCCGGCCACCGGGGTTGACCCTGCGATCACCAGTGGGATCGGTGCGGCGCGACTGCGTCGCAGCGTGGAGGGGTGCTCGTGTTGAGCAATGACACGTGCGGGGGCACTGGCGAGGGTTATGGTACCCGTTCTGGGGGTATATGAGGGCTTTTCTTGTTTCCAGCGGCCGGGCCGTGACGGAATGGCCGACCGCCGCCGCGGACAATGCGCCTGGTCAACGGGTAATCACCACAGGCGGCCGGTCAGATGCCGCGGACGCACCGGTGGCGGCGCGTCGCGACCCTCTTGTCACCGCTTGGTGAACAGCGGCCGGATATTGGGCTCGACGGCCCAGCGGGTCACGCGGCAGACCGGGCGAGTGCTCAGCAGTATGCCGATCCCGAAGAACGCGACCACCGTCACCAGCACGCCTGGAACGCTCTGGAGAACGTCGAGCCCGTCCCAGCCCATGTACGTGAACAGCCGGGCGGGGAAGCCGTGCAAGAGGTAGGCGTACAGCGTCGCGGCACCAAGGGCGGTGTACCAGGTGCGGCGGGACGGGACGACGGCGAGAAAGGCGGCGCTGAGCACGAGGGCCAGGACGAGCAGTGCCATCCGCATCAGCGTGCCGGTCAGCTCGTCGACGCCCAGCTCGCCGTTGGCGGTGTCCCAACGGAGCCAGGCCACGTTCATGTGGTCGTAGGTGAAGTAGGCGAGGACGAATCCGCCCAGCAGGATCACGGCGCCCAGGATCCGCGCGGCGGGACGACGGACGATCTCCAGCATCTCGGGCCGGAGCGTGAGCCCGAGGACGTAGAACGGCAGCAGCCCGATGATCCGGTGCAGATCCAGTGTGTTGCCGATATCGCTCATGAACACCAGAAGGGACACGAGCACGGCCGCCGCCACCGGATACCGCAGCCGTCGCCAGATCGGGGTGAGCAGCCGCCACACGAACAGTGCCACCAGGAACCAGCACAGGAAGAACGGGTCCAGCAGGTCGATCTGGAAGGACCGCCCGCCGAGTTGCCAGGCGAAAAGGGCATAGGCGGTCTGGAAAAGCGCGTAGGGGGCGAGGGTCGAGCCGACGAGCCCCACGACCTTGTCGTCGGTGAAGGTGAACCTCTTGGAGAGGTAGCCGCTGACCACCACGAACACCGGCATGTGGAACATGTAGAAGTAGTTGTAGATCGCGGCGCCCAGCGGGACTTCCCGCAGGCCCGCGACACCGTGCCCGGCCACCACGAGCATGAGCGCCAGGAACTTGGCGTTGTCGAGGTGCGGATCGCGCCGGCGCGGAACCGCGCCCTTCGGCTGCTCCGGCGAGCGCTGGGGGGAACGCTCCTCGACGATCTCGCTCGCGACGGGCGGCTCGGAAGTCTGGGTCATAGAAGAATCTGCTTCTTTGGAAGGATTCGGGAGCATACCGGAATGGCCGATCAGTCGTTCGGCGAGCCGGGCAGGCCGGTCGGATCGTCCCGAGAGGTTCACCCGCTCCCTTGAGCACCGCCACCGCGGGCGGTCAGGACCAGCGGCCCAGCAGCACGCTGTTCACCTCGCGCCGATCGTGCAGCTCCGAAGTCGGGCGCCCGCCGGATACCGCGAGAAGGCCCTGCAGCGCGTCGGGTGACTTCCAGTGGCGGGTGAACCGCTCAGGGCTCTGACAAGTCGCGCGCCGAACACGCTCCAGGAACGGCGATGAAAACGCCTCGGCGGCCCTTCAAAATCTTCGCACCGGCCAGGGGATCGACAAAGGAGAACGCGCGAGACCGCACTCCTCTCCGTGGGGCCGGACGCAAAATTCCGCTTCCTCGAAGGGACACTCCAGCCGATGCGAAGACCGTTCCAGCTGATTCTGGCGATGGGCGCGCTCATCGCCGGATTCATGACCATCCCTGCGGTTCAGGCCGCGGCCAATCCGTACGAACGGGGTCCGGATCCGACCGAATCCAGCGTCACGGCCAAGCTGGGCCCGTTCGCGATCGATTCCAAGAAGGTCACCGCGTTCAGCCACCCGGGCATCCGGGAGGGCACGCTGTACTACCCGAGGGACACCAGTCAGGGGACGTTCGGTGCGGTCGCGGTGTCGCCCGGCTTCATCTCGCCCGAGGCACTGGTGTCCTGGTACGGCCCGCGCCTGGCCTCGCAGGGCTTCGTGGTCATGACGATCGAGACCACGACCGGGTTCGACCTGCCCGAGGCACGGGCCGCGCAGCTGCTGTCGGCGCTGGACTACATCAAGAAGGACGCCACCGTCAGGAACCGCGTCGACCCCGCGCGGCTGGCCGTCATGGGCTGGTCCATGGGTGGCGGCGGTACGCTCCGCGCCGCGCAGCAGACGCCCAGCCTCAAGGCCGCCATCCCGCTGGCGCCCTGGGACCTCGGCGTCAACTTCGGTTCGATCACCGTGCCCACCTTCGTGATGGGCGCCGACAACGACATCATCGCCGGGACCGGCGCGCACTCCGAGCCCTTCTACGAGCAGCTCCGCATCGAAAAGGCCTACATGGAGCTGGAGAACGCCGGCCACTTCACCTTCACCAGCGACAACAACACCATCGCCAAATACGCGATCTCGTGGCTGAAGCGCTGGGTCGACGAAGACACCCGCTACAACCAGTTCCTCTGCCCGCCACCCGCCGGTAATAGCTCGACGATTCAGGAGTACCGCGCGACCTGCCCGTACTGACCCATCGACCGAGCGCGGCCGTCCAGTGGACGGCCGCGCTGCGTTCCGGGTCCGTAGTCTCGGCGCATGGATCTTCGCCGGTTGCGCTACTTCCAGGCCGTCGCCGAGGAGCGGCATCTGACCCGGGCTGCCGAGCGGCTCGGGATGCGCGGGACCTCGCTCAGCCAGCAGATCCTCGCTCTGGAGCGCGACCTGGGCGTCGACCTGTTCCGGCGTACGCCCGGCGGGATGGTCCCGACCGCGGCGGCGCTGGCGCTGCTGCCCCGGGCCACCGTGCTGCTGGAGGCGGCCGACCAGGCGGCGCAAGCGGCGCGGGATGCCGCAACGGGACAGCGGGTGCTCCGGATCGGTGTGACGCCTGGGTCACCGCCGCAGATCGTTCCGGCCCTGTGGAAAGCCGCGAAACAGCTGGACGTGGAGCCGCATTTCCTCGATCTGCCCACGTCGCGGCAGCCGGATCTCATCCGCGCGTGCGGCCTGGATCTGGGGATCGTGGTCCTCCCTGCGGACGCGGCGGGCCTGGAGACGGCACCCGTCGGGGACGCGCCGCTCGGAGTTCTGGTCGCCGATTCCCATCCGTACGCGCGTCGCCGGACCCTTGGCCTGACCGACCTGGAGGGTCAGGAACTGCTGTGGTTCGCACGGGAACTCGCGCCCGGCTACCACGACGAGGTGCTCGCCGCGTGCCGGGCAGCGGGATGGACGCCGAGCCGCGTCCGGGAACGCGACGCTAGGGAAGGGC
Organism: Actinomadura sp. 9N407; assembly: GCF_044326315.1. Classification (NCBI taxonomy): domain Bacteria; kingdom Bacillati; phylum Actinomycetota; class Actinomycetes; order Streptosporangiales; family Thermomonosporaceae; genus Actinomadura; species Actinomadura sp. 9N407. Next base: position 14,976 of record NZ_JBIRAW010000012.1, read on the forward strand.
TGTTCGCGGCCGAGCTGCGCTACGAGCGTGACCTCGTCGCTCTGCGCCCCGCCTGGTCGGCGCTCGATGGCACGGTGTGGATTCCGCTCACCGGCAAGCCACTGCGTGTACGCCACGTTCTGGCCCACCGCGACTCCGACCTCGTACGTGACCTGCTGCAGGAGGCGTTCCCTCTCGGGCCGTAGGCGGCACCTCGTGGACAGGACTCCGGCTGATCACCTTGGCTGGGCCCGTACACGAGCACGGGAGGATGGTCCACATGGCCCTCACGCACTGGGGTTTCATCTACACGGCGCCGGGAGTCGATCCGGAGGGCCGGTGGTCGACGGCCGACACCGATGGATGCCGTACGGAGCTGGTCGCGCTCCGGTCCGTCGAGCAGGCACCGGACGCCGCGCGGCGGCTGGCCGACCAGGGCGCGCAGCTGATCGAGCTGTGCGGGGCGTTCGGTCCGGTGTGGACGGCCCGGGTCATCGAGGCGGTCGGCGGCCGTGTCCCGGTGGGTGCCGTCGGGTACGGGCCCGAGGCCGTCGACCAGGTCCACGCGATCTTCTCCTGAACGGACCCGCCGGTCAGGACGCCTGCGCGGGCTCCGTGGTGGCGACGTAGACGGTGTTGGTCGCCGTACCGCCCTGGACGGGGTTGGGGAATTCCACGATGTGCGCGGCCGACTCGTGGAAGACCTCACCGAGCAGGGCGTTGAACGCGGCGTCCGGCGGGGAGTTGGACCACAGGGCGAAGACGCCGCCGGGATGGAGCTGCCCGGCCAGGATCCGCAGCTTCTCGGGCCGGTAGAAGGACTCGTGGCTGCTGTTGAGCACGTGTTCCGGCGAATGGTCGATGTCGAGCAGCACGGCGTGGAACCGCCGGTCGCCGTCCCGCGCCAGGCCGGACGGGGTACCGGCCAGCGCGAAGAAGTCGCCCTCGACCAGCTCGCAGCGGGGATCGGACGTCAGCCGCTCGCCCAGCGGGACCAGCTTCTTGTGGTGCCACTCGATCACCTCGGCGAGCGTCTCGACGACGGCGAGGGAGCGCACGCGGGGATCGTCCAGGGCGGCCTCGGCGGTGTAGCCGAGGCCGAGCCCGCCGACCACGACGTCCAGGTCGGTCCCCGGCAGGGCGGCCAGGCCGAGGCGGGCGAGTTCGACCTCCCCGAGCGTCCACAGGCTGGACATCAGGAAGTCGTCGTCGAGCTTGATCTCGTACACCTCGGTCCCCGACAGGGGATCCCGGCGGCGCCGCAGGCTGACGGCGCCCAGCCGCGTCGGGCGCCAGTCGAGTTCTTCGAACAGTGCACCCATCCGGCTCCTTCCCAAGGTCGAACAGCGACTCTACCCGGGCGTGAGGGTAAAACGAGGAGATAGGCTCGGGAGTCGCCGAGCCGGACGGCTCGCGCCCGGACCGCCGGCACTGGCCGGCACGGACCGGCGCGGACCGGTCTCCGAGGAGATGCGGTGCCCTCCCGGCCCGCGGGCCCTACGGCCCCTCGGCCCGGGAGGCGCGGCCCGGTCGGCGACCTAAACGTACCCTAACGTAAGGGTAGAGTGCTGGGCGCCCAGGGCGGGCCGGCGCGGTGCCGCGCCGGCCGGGCGAGGCGGAGTACGGAGGGAAGCACGGTGACGTCAGGCAACGAGAAGGCCGGCGCGTCCGCGGACGTCGTGGCGCAGGCGGCACGGCGCCGGACGTTCGCGGTGATCAGCCACCCCGACGCGGGCAAGTCGACCCTGACCGAGGCGCTGGCGCTGCACGCGGCGGCGATCGAGCAGGCCGGCGCGGTGCACGGCAAGTCCGGGCGCCGGGGCGTGACGTCGGACTGGATGGAGATCGAACGCACCCGGGGCATCTCGATCACCTCGTCGGTGCTGCGGTTCGAGTACGGCGGCGCGCTGCTGAACCTGCTGGACACCCCCGGGCACGCCGACTTCTCCGAGGACACCTACCGGGTGCTGGCGGCGGTGGACGCGGCGATCATGCTGCTGGACTCGGCCAAGGGCCTGGAGACCCAGACGCTCAAGCTGTTCGACGTGTGCCGCCACCGCGGCATCCCGGTCCTCACGTTCGTCAACAAGTGGGACCGGCCGGGCCGCGAGCCGCTGGAACTGCTGGACGAGGTGGAGCAGCGCATCGGCCTGCGTCCCGCGCCGCTGAACTGGCCGGTGGGGATCGCCGGCGACTTCCGCGGCCTGATCGACCGCGCGAGCGGCACGTACACCCGCTTCCGCCGTACGCCCGGCGGCGCCACCCGCGCCATCGCCGAGGAGATCCCCGCCGAGCAGGCCGCGGCCGAGGAGGGCGAGGCCTGGGAGACGGCGCAGGAGGAGCTGGCGCTGCTGGACGAGATCGCCGCCGACCTCGACATGGCGGCCTTCCACGCCGGGATCTGCACGCCGGTCCTGTTCGGAGCCGGTCTGCCGAACTTCGGCGTGGGCTCGCTGCTGGAGGCCGTGTGCCGGCTGGCGCCGCCGCCTTCGGCCCGTCCGGCGGCCGACGGGACCTCGCGTCCCGTGTCGGCACCGTTCTCCGGCCAGGTGTTCAAGGTGCAGGCGGGGATGGACCGCGCGCACCGCGACCGGCTGGCGTTCGTCCGGGTCTGCTCGGGACGGTTCGAGCGCGGCATGTCGCTCGTCCACGCCGAGACGCGCCGCCCGCTGGCCACCAAGTACGCCCAGACGGTGTTCGGTCGGGACCGTTCGACGCTGGACGCCGCCTATCCGGGCGACGTGATCGGCCTGCCGAACGCGTCCGGGCTGACGGTCGGCGACACCCTGTACGCCAAGACCCCGGTCGTGTTCCCGCCGATCCCGGCGTTCGCGCCCGAGCACTTCATGGTGGCGCGGGTCAAGGACAACGGCCGCGCCAAGCAGTTCCGGCGCGGGATCGACCAGCTCGGCAGCGAGGGGGTCGTCCAGGTGCTGCGCAGCGATCTGCGCGGTGACCAGGCGCCCGTGCTGGCCGCCGTCGGGCCGCTGCAGTTCGATGTGGTCACCGCCCGGATGGAGCACGAGTTCAACGCGCCCGTCGAGCTGAACCGGCTGGACTACACGACCGCCCGGATCACCGACAAGGAGTCGGTCGAGGGGCTGACCGGCAGGCGCGGCGTCGAGGTACTGACCCGCGCCCTGGACGGCTCACTGATCGCGATCTTCGTCGACAAGTGGCGGATGCGCGCCATCGAGCGCGAGCAGCCGGAGCTGACCCTCACCCCCATGCTCGCCGCGGACATCGCCGGCTGACCTCGGCAGGCGGCCGGCCGGCCGCCGGTGTGATCGTCGTCTCGTACGGCATATCCGACTCTCCTGTCACGTTAGAGTAGAGATCGCGGCCGCCGGATACGCGGCGCCTCTCTGCCGCGACCTCCCCGTGTCCGGAGTGCACCGTGTCCGGGCTGCACGGTGTCCGGAGTGCGCGAACCCCCTTGTCTGGAGTGTCTTGTCCCTGCCTGCCGTCATGGCGCGCCGCCTGAAGCCCGCCCATCCGATCACCGCCAAGCTGCTCCGTACCGAGGTGCTGGCCGGCCTGGTGGTGGCGCTGGCGCTGATCCCCGAGGCGATCTCGTTCTCGATCATCGCCGGGGTGGATCCGAGCATCGGCCTGTTCGCCTCGTTCACGATGGCCGTCACCATCGCGATCGTCGGCGGCCGGCCCGCGATGATCTCGGCCGCGACCGGCGCGATCGCGCTGGTGGTCGCGCCGCTGTCGCGCGAGCACGGGCTGGGCTACCTGATCGCCGCCGTGATCCTGGGCGGGGTGTTCCAGATCGTCCTGGGCTCGCTGGGGGTGGCGCGGCTGATGCGGTTCGTGCCCCGGTCGGTGATGCTCGGGTTCGTCAACGCGCTGGCCATCCTGATCTTCATGGCCCAGGTCCCCGAGCTGCGGGACGTCCCGTGGCCCGTCTATCCGCTGGTCCTGGCAGGGCTGGCGCTGATGATCCTGTTCCCCAGGATCACCAAGGTGGTCCCGGCCCCGCTGGTGTCCATCGTCGCGCTGACCGCGCTCACCGTCGGCGCCGGCATCGCCGTCCCGAACGTCGGCGACAAGGGCGCTCTCCCCTCCTCGCTACCGGTCCCCGGCCTCCCGGACGTCCCGTTCACCCTGGACACCCTGACCCTGATCGCGCCGTACGCGTTCGCGTTCGCGCTGGTCGGGCTGATGGAGTCGCTCATGACGGCCAAGCTGGTCGACGACATGACCGACACCCACTCCAACAAGACCCGCGAGTCGATCGGGCAGGGCATCGCCAACGTCGTCACCGGCTGCTTCGGCGGGATGGGCGGCTGCGCGATGATCGGCCAGACGATGATCAACGTCAAGAACGGCGCCCGGACCCGGATCTCCACCTTCCTGGCCGGGGTGTTCCTGATGGTGCTGTGCATCGTCTTCGGGCCGATCGTGTCCGACATCCCGATGGCCGCCCTGGTCGCGGTGATGGTCCTGGTCGCGTTCGGGACGTTCGACTGGCACTCGGTCCACCCGGCCACCCTGAAGCGGATGCCGATCGGCGAGACCACCGTCATGGTCGTCACCGTCGCGGTCGTCGTGGCCACCCACAACCTGGCCATCGGCGTGATCGTCGGCTCGCTCACCGCCATGGTGATCTTCGCCCGGCGGGTGGCGCACCTGGTCAACGTCTCGGCGGTCACCGATCCCGAGGGCGGCCACGCCGTGTACGCGGTCACCGGCGAGCTGTTCTTCGCCTCCAGCAACGACCTGGTGTACCAGTTCGACTACGCCGGCGATCCCGAGCACGTCGTCATCGACCTGACCGGCGCCCATATCTGGGACGCCTCCTCGGTCGCCGCGCTGGACGCCGTCACCACCAAGTACGCCTCCCGCGGCAAGACCGTCGAGATCATCGGCCTGAACGAGGGCAGCGCCCGGATGCACGGCACCCTCAGCGGCGAACTCGCCGGCAGCCACTGAACCACCCCACCCACCGGCAGCCACTGAAACCACCGCACCCGCCGCCAGGAAGTGATGGCAAGCTTGGCCGGACGGAATCGGTCATCGCCCGCCGGTGGCCCCGGAAGGAGCTCGATGGGCGCCACGCGCATGCAGATCGGCGAGGTCGCCGACCGTACGGGGCTGAGCCTGCGCACCATCCGGCACTACGAGGAGGTCGGGCTCGCCCCGCCCTCCGCGCGTTCGCAGGGCGGGTTCCGCCTCTACACCGACGACGACGTCGCCCGCCTCCTCGTCATCAAGCGGATGAAACCGCTCGGCTTCACGCTCGAAGAGATGCGTGACCTGCTCACCATTCTCGACGAGCTCCAAGCCGGGGAGCCCGAGGACACCGACCGTACGGACCTGACCAAGCGGCTCACGCTCTACCGGGCCCTGGTCGAGGAGCGCTGCGACAAGATGCGCACCCGGCTCGCCGACGCCGAGCAGTTCTCCGCCGAGCTGGCGACCGAGCTCCGCCGTCACTCCCCCCAACGTTGACTCGTGGCGTGTTCGCCTCCACGGGCGGCGCCAAGGGCGAACACGCCACGAGTCAACGTAGTTGAGAGCCGGGTGTCAGTAGCCGGGGCCGCTCAGCAGGCCGCCGTCCACGAGGATCTCGGTGCCCGTGCAGTACGCGGACTCGTCGGAGGCCAGGTAGACGGCCGCTCCGGCGATGTCCTGCGGCTGTCCCCAGCGGCCGAGCGGCAGCGCCTTGAAGAAGGCCTCACCATCGATGTTCGTCGCCTCGGAGTTGGCCGGGTCGAGCGCCAGCTCGGTGGCGACGCCGCCCGGGTGTACGGAGTTGACCCGGATACCGAACGGTCCGAGCTCCTGCGCGGCGGCCTTGGTGATGCCGCGCACGCCGAACTTGCTGGCCGCGTACGCCGACAGGCCGCCGGCCGCCGCGTACCCCTCGATCGAGGAGGTGTTGACGATCGAGCCGCCACCGGCCGCCTTCATCGGCTCGATGACCGCCTTCATGCCGAGCCAGGGGCCGATCAGGTTGATGTCGAGGACCTGGCGCAGCTCCTCCTCGGTCATCTCGGCGACGGTACGGAAGCGCAGGATGCCCGCGTTGTTGACCAGGACGTTCAGCTTCCCGTGCAGCTCGACCGTACGGTCGACGGCCGCCGTCCAGGCGGCGGAGCTGGTGACGTCCATCCGGATGAACGTCGCACCGATCTCGTCGGCGAGGGCGGTGCCGCGCTCCTCGAGGATGTCGCCGATCACGACCTTCGCGCCCTCCGCGACGAAGGCGCGGGCGTGCGCCTCGCCGATGCCGCGCGCGCCGCCGGTGATCAGGGCGACCTTGCCGTCAAGCCGTGCCATGGGACCTCATTCGGGGTAGTCGATCTTCACGTGGCCGTCGCGTACCGCCTGCTCGATGGACGCGCGGAGGGCGGCGCAGTGCCGGACCCGCGCCGCGTACTCGCCGCCCGCCACCCGCGCGGCGATCTCCGCGCAGGCGACGGCGGCGTCGCTCGTCCACTGGACGGTGGTGTGCGGCGGGCTGTTCTTGTGGACCAGGACGCGGGTTCCGCAGGTCCGGCAGCCGACCGGGTCCATGCTCAGACCCGCAGCGACCGGGGGATCATGGAGTGCGAGACGCCGTTGGCGACGTTCTCGGCGACCTCCTTCTTGCACACCTCGACGGCCCGCTCGGTGTCGATCTCGAACTCGAACCGGTCGACCATCTCCGGGGCGATGTCCGCGACGTCCACGTAGAACTGCTCGTACCAGCGGCGCAGCTGGTAGACCGGGCCGTCCTGGTCGCACAGCAGGGGGTTGTCGATGGCGGTCTTGTTCTTCCAGATCTCGACGTCCTGCATGAAGCCGAGCCCGACGCCCTCGGCGACCTGCGCCGCCATCGCGTTCGCGTCCTCGTCCGACATCCCGGGGAACTTCTTCACGACCGCGCCCCACTGGAGCATGAAGGCGCTGTCGCTGATCGGGTAGTGGCAGTTGATCAGGACGGTCTCGACGGACATGCCGGCCGCCTCGTTCCACAGGTAGTCGATCATGTAGGACGGGCCGTAGTAGGCCGCCTCCGACCGCTGCGTGATCTGCTGCGTCTCCGCGCCGGGCACCAGGCCGAGGGACGCGTCGTCGCGGGAGACACCGTCGAAGTACTGCGTCGCGACGTGGCCCTCGAAGACGTTCTTGAAGTACGTCGGCAGCGCGTAGTGCACGTAGTAGAAGTGCGCCATGTCCACGACGTTGTCGACGATCTCCCGGCAGTGCGAGCCGTCCACGCGCAGCTGGTTCCAGGTCCACGACGACCACTCGTCGCTGAACGCGCCCTCGATGCGCGGGATGGTCACCTCGGGCGGCGGCGGGTTGCCCTCGGGGTCGTTGTAGACGAACAGCTGCCGGTTCTCCTCCATCGCCAGCCACGCCTTGGTACGCGCCGCACGCGGGACGCGCCGCGCGTACGGGATGCCGGCGCACTTGCCGTCGCCGACCCAGCGCCAGTCGTGGAACGGGCAGGCGATCGCGTCGCCCTTGATGGTGCCCTGCGTGAGGTCGCCGCCCATGTGGGGGCAGTGGCCGTTCAGGACCTTCAGTTCACCGTCGCCGCCCTGGAAGACGACGAGCTTGGTCCCGAACGCCTCCACGGCGTGCGGCTTGCCGTCCTTGAACGAGTCGGCCAGGCCGAGGCAGTGCCAGCCGCGGGCGAACCGGGTGGGCGGCGGCGCGGCTTCGATGACGCGGTGGTTCATGCCGAAACTCCCTGAGCTTTGTGCGTGGCCGCGATGTGGGACGCGGCGACGTAGCCGAAGGTCATCGCCGGGCCGAGCGTGGCGCCCGGACCGGGATAGGTCTCGCCGGTGACGGCGGCCGAGCAGTTCCCGGTCGCGTACAGGCCCTCGATCACCGAGCCGTCCGGCCGCAGCACCCGGGCCTCGGGGTCGGTGACCAGGCCGCCCTTGGTGCCGATGTCCCCGGGGACGACCGGGACGGCGTAGAAGGGGCCCTTCATCGGGCGGAGGTTGGGATTGGGCAGCGTCGGGTCGCCGTAGTAGTTGTCGTAGGCGCTGTCGCCCCTGCCGAAGTCCTCGTCCTTGGCGCGCCCGGCCATCTCGTTGAAGCGCTCGACGGTCGCCTTGAGCCGACCGGCCGGGACGCCCATCTTCCCGGCGAGTTCCTCGACGGTGTCACCGGACTTGAGGAAGCCGTCCTTCCAGTCCTTGGGGAAGGACTGGCCGGGGAAGAGGCCGACCCAGATGTACTTCTTGTGCGCCCACTCGTCGATGATCATCCACGAGGTCATCGCCTTCTCGCCGTGCGCGTACATCGCGTCCAGGAACTCGTGGTACGGCAGCGACTCCCGCGCGTACCGCTCGCCCTCGGCGTCCACGATGACCATGGACGGGATGGCGCGGTCGGCGACGAGGAAGAACAGCCGCCCGTCCGGGGTCGGTACCGACGGCGCTCCCCACACCTTGTCCATCAGGTCGGTCGCGGCCCCGGCCGCCAGTCCGGCGCGCAGCGTGTCGCCGGTCTGGCCCTCCGAGGCGTGCGACCAGTCCGTATTGGTCGGCTTGGGCAGGTGCTCCTCGCGGAGCTGCTGGTCACGGGAGAAGCCTCCGGCGGCGAGGATCACTCCGCCGCGCGCACGGACCCGGACCGTTTTGCCGTTCCGGACGACCTTGATGCCGGTGATCCGGCCGTCCTCGACGACGAGGTCCTCGAACGGCGCGTTCAGCCACAGCTCGCCGCCCGCCTCCTGGAGCGCGAGCCGCAGCCGCGCCACCAGGGCCTCGCCGAGCGACAGCAGCTTCTGGCCGGTGACCAGGGCCTTCACGGCCCGGAGGCCGACGAGCAGGGACGTCCGCTTGCCCTTCCAGGTCCGCATGACCATGTTGAGCTTGCCGAAGTCGGCCGACGTCATGGTCAGGCCGTAGGTCGGCAGGCCCGCGCGGCGCATGTTCGGGAACTCGGGGCCGAGCTTCTTCCCGTTCACGATGCACGGCTCGACCGAGCGTCCCTGCGGCCGTCCGCCGGGCGCCTCCGGGTAGTAGTCGGAGTAGCCGGGCGTGTACATGAACCTGATCCACGAGGTCTTCCGGTCGAAGAACTCGACCATCTCGGGGCCGCGCGCGAGGTAGGCGTCCTTGCGCTCCTCCGGTACGTGGTCGCCGACCGTGGCATCGAAGTATTTGCGGGCGTTCTCGACGGTGTCCCGTTCGCCGGCGCGTTCTAGGTAGACGTTGTTCGGGACCCAGATCGCACCGCCGGACAGCGCGGACGAGCCGCCGTACTTACCGGTCTTCTCCACCACCAGCGCCGACAGCCCGCGCAGCCGCGCGGTCGTCGCGGCGGCCAGGCCGCCGGCACCGGAGCCGACCACCACGACGTCGTACTCGTGGTCCCAGCCGGGCGGGGTCATTTGTGGCCCCAGTACGCGTCCTCGGTGATCTCCTTGACCGTCCAGGTGGCGTCGTCCACGAGGATCGCGTCGTAGCCGTACTCGACCTGGAACGGGCCGGGCGTCGCGGCGTAGAACGACACCATCTTGTCGTTGGTGTGCCGGCCGAGGGACTGCTGGATGTCGTACCCGGCCTGGTGGAACCGGTCGAGACCGCGCCCGACCGCGTCCAGCGTGGTCAGCTCCAGCATGAAGTGGAAGATCATGCCGGGCAGCGGAACCTCGCACAGGCCGAGGCTGTGGTGGCGCGGGTTGACGCCCAGGAAGCGCACCCAGTTCATGTCGCCCTCGGGCCCGCCGAACGCGGCGGCCGGGAAGCGCAGCGAGTCGCGGTGCCGGAAGCCGAGCAGCTCGGTGTAGAACGCGAACGACGCCTCGATGTCGGCGGCCGACAGCACGATGTGGCCGAGGCCGAGCCCGTCGGTGACGAACCGGTTCCCGTACGGGTTGGCCTGCGGCGCGTGGTTCATCGCCGGGGAGTAGTAGATCTCCAGGTGGTTGCCGTTCGGGTCGTCCACGTGGGCCAGGCCCTCGACGCGACGGTCGGCGGCCTCCTCACCCGTACCGGCCGAGACGGTGTGGCCGGCCTTCTCCAGCCGTTCGACCGTCTCCGCCAGCGCCTTGGCGTTGGCGACCTCCCAGCCGGCGGCGAGCAGCCGGTCGGTGTCGCCGGGGACGAACGTGAAGCGGTTGGCGTACTCGTCGTGCCGGAAGTACAGCGCGTCCGCGTCCGGTCCCTCGACCTTCTCCAGGCCGAGGACCTCGGAGCCGAACGCGCTCCACTTGGCGAGGTCGGCGGTCTCGAAGCGCAGGTAACCCAGGGAAGTGATCATGATCGGTGCTCCAGTTCGTCCGGGAGGATCGGCAGGGGTTTCGTGATCACAGCATCACGTCCGTCACCTCGAAGCCAAGGGCGCCCTGGCCGTACATGGCCAGCGCCCGCTCGGGGTCGTTGGCGGCGTGTACCCGGCCGGCGTGGGCGTCGTGCCAGGCGCGCTGGATCGGGTTGCCCGACTTGAGCGCGCGGCCGCCCGCGTTCTCGTACAGCATGTCGACGGCCTTGATCGAACGCTGCGTGGCCATCACCTGGTCGCGCCGGGTGGCCAGCCGCAGCTTCAGCGAAAGGGTCTCGCCGGCCGCGGTCACCCGCAACTGCTCGGCGATGTTGTGGCTGAGCTGGAGCCATGCCGCGTCGATCTCGCTGGCGGCGGTGGCGATGCGGACCTGCGCGTACGGGTCCTCGGCCACCTTCTGGCCGCCGTAGGAGATCCGGATCCGCTCACGGGTCGCCGTCAGGTACGCGTCGAGCGCGCTCTGCGCCATGCCGACGACCGGGACGCTGACCGTGGTGGTGAAGACGGCGGCGAACGGCAGCCGGTAGAGCGGCGCGGTGTTGACCTCGTTGCCCGGGCAGTCCAGCGCGCTGGTGTCGTTGAAGCTCAGCGTCCGGTACTCGGGGACGAACGCGTCCTCGACCACGATGTCGTTGCTGCCGGTACCGCGCAGGCCGATGGTGTCCCAGACGTCGTCGATCCGGTAGTCGGAACGGGGCAGCAGGAACGTCCGCATGTCGGTGGGGACACCGTCGGCGTCCATGACCAGGCCGCCGAGGAAGACCCACTGGGCGTGGTCGCAGCCGGACGAGAAGTTCCATCGCCCGCTGACCCGGAAGCCGCCCTCGACCGGGGTGATCTGGCCGGTCGGCGCGTACGACGAGGAGATCCGCGCGTTCTCGTCCTCGCCCCAGACGTCGCGCTGGGCCTGGTCGGCGAAGAGCCCCAGCTGCCAGGGGTGCACCCCGACGACGGAGGCGACCCAGCCGGTGGAGCCGCAGGCGGCGGCGATCTCCTTGACCGCGGTGTAGAACAGCACCGGATCGGCCTCGTACCCGCCGTACCGCTTGGGCTGCAGCAGCCGGAAGAACCCGGTGCCGGCCAGCTCCTTGATCGTGGCCTCGGGGACCTTCCGGGCCTCCCCGGCCTCGGCGGCGCGCTCGCGGATGGCGGGAACGAGGGCCCGCACGGCCTCAAGAACCTGTTCGCTCAACTCATGCTCCTTGCTCGTGTGCCGCTCGTGCGCCGCTGGGGGAAACTCGTGTGACCCGGCTCACGGACGAGTTGCGTGTACGTTAAGCGGGATGTTCCTATTAGAAATAGGAAAAATCCCGGTGAGCGGGAGACCGGCGCGCACGCCCGCCGACGCGACGAACTGGAGGACGCCATGGCCGTTCCCGCCGCCACCGCAGCGGAGCTGGAGTCGTCGATGCTGGCCAGGGCCGCGCGGATCCTGTACTCGTTCACCGTCGCCTCGCCCGAGCTGTCGATGACGGACGTGGTCCGGCGGACCGGCCTGCCGCGCTCGTCGGTGCACCGGATCATGGACCAGCTCGTCCAGCTGAGGGCCCTGGAACGCGCGGGCGGCAAGTACCGGCTGGGCCTGGGCCTGATCGAACTCGGCGCCCTCGCCGCGCACCAGAACCGGCTCCGCGAGGCCGCGCTCCCCCACCTGCACCGGCTTCAGGCCACCACCGGGGCGCTGGTGCACCTGGCGATCCTGGACGGCCACGAGATCGTCTACCTGGAGAAGATCGGCGGCTCGCCGAACGGCCGGATCCCGTCCCGGCTGGGCGGCCGGCAGCCCGCCTACTGCACTGCCGCGGGCAAGGCGATGCTCGCCTTCGCCGACGAGGACGAGTTGGCCGCCGCACTTGAGGCCGGCACGCCCGCGCGTACCCCGTTCACCATCACCGGCCCGCAAGCACTGCGGCGGGAGCTGGCGCTCATCCGCGAGCGCGGAGTAGCCCTCGACCGGGAGGAGAACTACCGGGGCATCTCCTGCGTCGCCGCACCCCTGCGCGACGCCACCGGACGCCCGGTCGCAGCGATCTCCCTCTCAGGCCCCCCCGAACGCATCAACCCGCGAGCCCTGACCCCGACCCTCCTGACGGCGACCCGCGCCGTATGGCGTGCCCTCTACGTCCCAGCCCGCCGCCGCCCCGCCCTCCACCCCAGTTGACTCGTGGCGTGTTCGCCCTTCCAGGGCGGGAGAACAGGCGAACACGCCACGAGTCAACGTCATGGGCGGCTCGCTTTAGGGGCATATGCGGGACCAGACCCATTTGCCTCCACTGGGGTCGTGTGTATACCCACAGGCTGTGGACAGCGCCTGTACGAGCGGGAGGCCCCACCCGCCGTTGTCGTCGAACGATTCGGCCGAGAGATCGAGATCCTCGAGGGCGAGTTCGACGACGGGTTTGGGCTTGGGCAGCCGCCGGCTGGAGTCCCAGACGGCGATGATGATCCCCTCGACATCGCGGCTGACCTGAAGACGGATCTCGCGGAGCGGGGTCGCCTCGGCGGCATTGGTCACCAATTCTGCGACGACAAGAAGAGCGTCGTCGAGAATGTGGAAATAGTCCCATTTGCGTAGCCGGTGATCGGCCAATGTGCGCGCCAAGCCGATCGCGGCCGGGGTCCCCAGCATCGACAGGAACAGGTCTCCTGTCTTTGGCGTCACCATTGTCGCCTCCTCGACACAGTTTTCGATTTCCATGCCAAGGATCGGGCTTTCGCCTTAACGTTGGGTGTATCAACTGCAACTTCATACACCGGAGGACCGATGACGCTCGTCCGCGACCCCCTCGATCCCAAGATCTCCATGTGGCACTTTCTCGCGTACTACCTGCGGTTCGTCCGCGAGAAGGAGGGGCTGTCACTGGCGCAATGGGGAAAGATCATCGGAATGGCGCGATCAAGTGTTTCAAACATCGAAGCCGGGCGCGCCAAGCTCCAGGTCGACTACGCCAGGCGGCTCGACGTCAAGTTCGAGACCGGCGGGCTGTTCGAGCTGCTCCTCTGGTACGCCCGTATGGCCCACGATCCAAACTGGTTCCGCCAGTACAGCCAGCAGGAGAGGCAGGCGGCCGAGATCAGGGTCTACCACGGGCAGATCGTGCCCCTGCTTCTCCAGACCGACGACTATGCGAGAGCCTTCGGCCGGATCAGCACGGCCCGGGACCGGGAGGCGGTGTTGGCAGGGAGGCTCGCTCGAAAGCGTGAGCTTCTGGAACGTGACGAGCCTCCATACATCTGGGCATTGCTGGACGAAGGCGTCCTGGCTCGCCAGGTCGGAGGCCGAGAGGTGATGAAAGCTCAACTGCAGCACCTGCTGGAACTGTCAGAACGCTGGTACGTGATCCTGCGGATCGTGCCGTTCTCGGCCGGAGAGCACCTGGGGGCCGAGGGATTCTTCCAGCTCATCGGTCTTGAGGACCGGGACGTCGCTTACGCGGGTGCCCAGGGTGGCGGGCGCCTGATCGAAATGGCGGACGAGGTCAAGGCGCTTGCTGATACGTTCGAACGTATCGGCGCAAAGGCCGAATCTCAGGACACTTCGCGCGAGATGATCAAGATGTACTTGGAGAGATACGGATGACCGTGCAGTGGCGCAAGAGCTCTTACAGTGGCAGCGCTAACGATGACGTCTGCATTGAACTGGGGCAGCTTGCGCAGGGTGTGGGAGTCAGAGACTCCAAAAACCCGGCTGGTGGCCACCTGAGCCTGTCCGCTGATCAGTTCGCCGGGCTGCTCGAACAGATCAAGCACCGCACGTCCACCCCCTGACCCCGCCCCAGCCCCGCCCCCCGGTCCGGCCGGCGCCCGCCCGTTGACTCGTGGAGTGTTCGCCTTTCCACGTCCGGGACAGGGCGAACACGCCACGAGTCAACGGGAGGCGGATCCCGGATATGTGGCTGGTCGGTGACTTTGTGTGAAGATTGGGTGTTGTGGATCTCCATTGGCGACAGAACCGGTGGTATGCCACGTCATGGGAACCACGTGCCCGACAAGTTGCTGTCCGGTCCGTTCCGGGGAACGCACGCCCTGCGTCTGGGGATCACCAAGGATCAACTCGCCGGTGGACACTTCCGGCACCTTCACCACGATGTCTATGCGCCGGCGGACATGCCCGACTCGGTGGAACTTCACTGCCGTGCCGCTGACCTGGTGTTACCCGAGGATGCCGTCTTCTGCGGGGTGACGGCGGCACGCCTGTACAGGCTCGCCGTACCGCGGAACGATCAGGGCATCCATGTCGCGGTGCCCGCGAAACTGCCGACGGCGCCCCGCATCAAACGGCTGCGGATCCACCAGTACGCGATCCCGCCCGAGCAGATCGGTACGTACGGCGGCTGGCGGGTCGTCAAGCCCGAACGGCTCTTCCTGGAACTGGCGCACGCCCTGCCGCGCTTCGACCTGATCGCCGCCGGTGATCAACTGCTTCGGCGCGGGCTCACCAGGCGCGAGGCCCTCACCGGCTTCCTGAACGACTGCCACCGCAGGCGCGGCGTGCAGCGGGCTCGGGACGCGGTACCGCTCCTGAACGGGCGCGCGGACTCCCCTCCCGAGACCCGGGCGCGGATCCTCCTGACGGACGCGGGACTCCCCACACCGGCCGTCAACCAGGACGTCGTGAACGCGTGGGGCGTCTGGCTCGCGCGTCCCGACCTCTCATACCAGGACCCCAAGATCGCGATTCAGTACGAGGGCGCCCACCATCAGGAGGACCCCACCCAGTACGCGTACGACATCGAACGCGATGGCCGCCTGATCGACGAAGGCTGGATCGTGATCAGGATCGACAAGGACATCCTCTTCCACCATCCGCACCTGCTGATCAACCGGGTCCGCCGGGCACTCGCGCGGCGTTCCGCCTAGCCGTTGACTCGTGGCGTGTTCGCCATTCCGCTGCGGCGGCGAGGCGAACACGCCACGGGTCAACCGGGTGCGACGGGGTCAGCTTTGGGCGGTTACCTGGTCCAGCATGACCACCTCGCCTGCGGTCCAGCCGCCGTCGACCGCCAGTTCCGCGCCGGTGACGTACGACGCGGCGTCGGAGATGAGGAACGAGACGGCCGCGCCGATCTCGTCGGGGACGCCGACGCGGCCGAGCGCTGCCAGCGGAAACATCCCCTCGCCGACCTGCGCGCCGTGCTGGGACGTCATCGCGGTGTAGGTCATGCCGGGGTGGACCGAGTTGACCCGGATCCGGTACGGGCCGAACTCCAGGGCGGCGATCTTGGTGAGGCCGCGGACGCCCCACTTGGACGAGCCGTACCCGGCCGTCCCGGGCAGCGCCGTCAGCCCGGCCGCCGAGGAGATGTTGACGATCGAGCCGCCGCCGGCCGCCTTCATCGGCTCCAGGACGGCCTTGAGGCCGAGGAAGACCCCGGAGAGGTTGATCTTCAGGACCTTCTCGAAGTACTCCAGGGACTCCTTCTCGATCAGCAGGTTGGAGGCGACCCCGGCATTGTTGACCAGGCCGTCGATCCGGCCGTGCGCCTCCAGCGCCGCCGCGACGACCGCCTGCCAGCTCTCCTCGCTGGTCACGTCGTGCTTGACGAACAGGCCGCCGTGCTCGGCGGCGGTCTTGCGGCCGTCCTCCTCCAGCAGGTCCGCGATCACGATCTTCGCGCCCTGCCCGGCCATGGCGGCGGCTGCCGACGCGCCGATGCCGCGGGCGCCGCCGGTCACGATGACGACCTTGTCCTTCATGGGTGACTCCTTCTGCCTGTGCCTTGAATGGGCTGATCTTGGATGGGCTTAGGGTTGCGGTCATGGCCCGTACCGCCGACTCCGGCAAGCTCCCCGCGACCGCGTGGGCGGTGCTCGGGATCCTGTCCTTCGGTGAGGAGATGACCGGGTACGCGATCCGGCAGTGGGCCGACCACGTGCTGCGCTTCTTCTACTGGAGCCCGGCGATGAGCCAGATCTACTCCGAGCTCAAGCGGCTGGAGCGGCTCGGCTACGCGGTCTCGCGGGCGGCGGTCGCCGACGACGGGCGAGGTAAACAGGTCTACACGATCACCGAGCCGGGACGGGCCGCACTCGCCGAGTGGGCCGCACATGCCCCGGTCGAGCCCCCGGTGCTCAAGCACGGCCCGATGCTGCGCGCCTGGCTCGGTCACCTGTCGAGCCCCGAACTGCTGCGCGAGCAGCTGGAAGAGCACCGGTCCGACGCCGAGCGGACGCGCGCGGAGGCGGAGTACTCGCAGTCGGTGTCCGCGCAGGTCCCCGGCTGGGCGTACCCGGAGCTCGTCACCCGCTGGGCGACCCGGTACTACACCGCCCAGCGCGATCTCGCCGACCGGATGCTCGCCGATCTCGACGACCTGGCGCGGCGCGAGGACGGCCAGGGCGAGCCGGAGCCGGAGCGGATACCGAACGGGTCATGACATCCTCCGGAGTTCCTGCTTGAGCACCTTGCCGCCGGCGTTGCGGGGCAGCGCCTCGACGACATGGAAGCTGCGCGGGACCTTGAAGTTGGCGAGCCGCTCGCGCAGCCAGGCGGTCAGCTCGGCGGGCTCGATCGGGGACCGTACGACCAGGTAGGCGGCGCCGACCTCGCCCAGCCGGTCGTCCGGGACGCCGATGACCGAGGCGTCGGCGACGGCGGGATGGGTGACGAGCACGCTCTCGATCTCGGCGGGATAGGCGTTGAAGCCGCCGACGATGAACATGTCCTTGAGCCGGTCGGTGATCGACAGGTAGCCGCGGCCGTCGAGTACGCCGACATCGCCGGTGTGCAGCCAGCCGTCGGCGTCGATGGCCTGGGCGGTCGCGGCCGGGTCGTCGAGGTAGCCGTGCATGACGTTGTGGCCCCGGACGAGGATCTCGCCGGTCGCCTCGTCGATCCGTACCTCGGTACCGGGCAGCGCTGGGCCGGTCGTGGTGGCGACGGTCTCGGCGTCGGCGTCGACCGGGCAGACCGAGACGACACCGCACGACTCGCTGAGCCCGTAGCCGGTGAAGACCGACGGCACGCCCAGCTCGTCCCGGATCCGGCGGATCAGGTCGACCGGGACGTTGGCGGCGCCCGTCCCGGCGAGCCGGATCGCGTGCGCGGGCCGTTCGGGCAGCTCCAGCAGCGCGTAGAAGATCGTCGGCGGGCCCATCAGCACGCTGATCCGCTCCTCGGCCAGCCGCTCGACGACCCGGGCCACATCGAAGACCGGCTCGGGGACCATCGTGACGCCGTTGAGCAGGCAGGCGAGGATCCCGGCCTTGTACCCGAACGTGTGGAAGAACGGGTTGACCAGTAGGTACCTGTCACCGGGACGGAGCGTCACGACGCTCGACCAGTCGGCGAAGACGCGCAGGTTCTGGCGGTGCGTGGTGAGGACGCCCTTGGACTTGCCGGTCGTGCCCGAGGTGAAGATGACGTCGGAGAAGTCGTCCGGCGATACCTCGGGAAGCGGGATCTCGGAAGCGGTGTACGCCTCGTCCAGCAGCACGATCGTGGCCAGGTCGGGGAGATCCTCGCCCTTGAGCAGGCTCGGGTAGTCGACGCCGAGGAAGCCGTTCACGGTGTAGAGGGCGGTGGCCCGGCTGCGGCGCAGGATGTCGGCCGCCTCGGCGCCCTTGTACCGGGTGTTGAGCGGGACGAGCACCGCGCCGGCGCAGGCCAGGCCGATCGCCTGGACGATCCAGTGCCGCCCGTTCGGTGCCCAGATCCCCACGCGGTCGCCGGGCCGTACACCGCGCGCGACCGCCGCGCGGGCGGCACCGCGCACCTCGGCGGCCAGTTCGGCGTACGTCCAGCGGACGTCGCCGTCCACCAGCGCCTCGCGGTCGCCGTGGGCGGTGGCGGCGTACTCGACGAGCGCCGGGATCGTGTCCGGAACCATGCGTCCCTCTCTCCGTCGCCGGGACATGTCCTTGACATCGAACCACACCACTGCTTCTAATCGGAATATTCCTAAAAGAAATAGTTGGAGGTTCCGGTCATGACGATCACCGCTCCCGAGGTGAACCCGGACGAGATGCGGCGGGTCCTCGGCACCTTCGCCAGCGGCGTGGTCG
This sequence comes from Actinomadura sp. 9N407, assembly GCF_044326315.1. NCBI lineage: Bacteria > Bacillati > Actinomycetota > Actinomycetes > Streptosporangiales > Thermomonosporaceae > Actinomadura > Actinomadura sp. 9N407. The sequence continues at coordinate 33,204 of NZ_JBIRAW010000012.1, forward strand.
CCGTGACGGCCCTGCTGGACGGTGCCCCGGTCGGCATGGCGTGCCAGTCGTTCTGCTCACTCTCGCTGGAACCGGCCCTGGTGACGTTCTGCCCCGGCAACGGCTCGTCGAGCTGGCCCAAGATCCGGGCGGCCGGGCGGTTCGCGGTCAGCGTGCTGGCCGCCGACCAGCTGGAGGTGTGCCAGTCGCTCGCCGGGCCGCGCAAGTTCGACGGTGTCGAGTGGGTGGAGGGCGCCAACGGCTCGCCCCTGCTGCCGGGCGCGCTCGCCTGGATCGAGGCCGATCTGGCCACCGAGCTGCCAGGCGGCGACCACAGCATCGTCATCGGGGCGGTCACCGCGCTCACCGCCGAGCGCGACGCCGATCCGCTGCTGTTCTTCCGTGGCTCCTTCGAGAGCATCGCCTGAGCCGGACGGGGAGCCGGTCGGCGTGCCACCTCTCCAGGCCGAGCTTCTCCCCTTCCAGGTCGGGCTTCTACCTCTCCCGGTCGGGGTGCGACTTCTCCAACTCGGGGTGCAGCTTGTCGAGATCGGCGACGGCCCCGGCCTCGGGCTGGGGACGCGGATGCCGCGCGAGGTCGTCCAGGTCGTCGAGCATCTGCTGGGCGAGCTCGCGCTCGGACTCGTAGTACCGCTGCGACCAGCGCAGCACCATCTCGGGATAGGCCCACTCGGGTACCTCGGCCGCGCCCGTGGCGTCCGCCTCGGCGAGCCGACGCATCCGGTCGGCGTAGTCGCGGTGCTGCTCGATCACCTCGCGCAGCCGTTCGGGCCCCATCAGGTGACCGAGCCACACCCGCAGCATCACCCCGTGCTTGAGGATGGGCGGCTCGACCGGGGCGTCCCTGGCCCAGCGGGTGACCGCCTCGCGGCCCGCGTCGGTGATCGCGTAGACCCGCTTGCCGCGCGTGCTCTCGGTCAACTCGACCCGCGAGAGCGCGTACCCCGCCTTCTCCAGCCGCTTCAGCTCGCCGTAGATCTGGCTGTACGAGGGGCTCCAGTAGAAGAACTTCAGGCTCCAGTCGGCCCACTTCTTCAGGTCGTATCCGGACAGCTCCTGCCCGAACGAGAGCAGGCCGAGCACGGCCCAGCTGGTCGGCGGCAGGTTCGGCGGCTCCTGTGTCACACCCGGCAGCGTACCGATGGCGGCACGGCTCCCGACCGTGATATACCTATTAGAAATATACCTAACCGGAATATAATCGCCCCGGAAATCCAGCCCGGCACCCAGGGAGGCTCCCGTGCAGTTCTCGATGATCTTTGAGGCCCAGCTCACCGACCCGACGCCCGAGCGCGAGCGCCAGGTCCTCCTCGACTCGGTCGACCAGGCCGTCTACGGCGAGGAGATGGGCTTCGACCGGGTCTGGGCGGTCGAGCACCACGGCCTGGAGCGGTACGCGCACATGACCGCGTCCGAGATCTTCCTGACCTGGGTGGCCGCGAAGACGTCCACGATCCGGATCGGCCACGGCGTCGTCTGCATGCCGTTCAACTACAACCACCCGGTGCGCGTGGCCGAACGGGTCGGCATGCTCGACGCGCTGTCGGGCGGGCGGCTCGACGTCGGCGGCGGCCGCGGCTCCACCCGGATGGAGATGGGGATGTACGGCGTCAGCGCCGCCGACACGTACCCGCAGATGATCGAGAGCCTGGGCTTCCTGGCCAACGCCTGGCGCAAGGACGAGGTCGACTGGCACACCGAGACGCTCGACGTCGGTCCCGCCAAGATCCTGCCGCGTCCCGTCCAGACCCCGCACCCGCCGCTCTACATGGCCTGCTCCAAGCGCGACACCGTGAAGCTCGCCGCCGAACTGGGCGTCGGCGCGCTGGTCATGGGCTTCGCCGGCCCGGAGGAGGTCAAGGAGATGTACGACCTCTACCACGCGACCGTCCGCACCCGTACGCCCGAGCGGCTCGTCTCCACCGACACCAACGACAAGTTCGTCGCGCTGTGCCCGACGATCGTCCTGGACGATCCCGCGAAGGCCCTGAAGATCGGCGCGCGCGGCCAGCGCTTCTTCGCCGAGGCCATCGCGCACTGGTACGGCAACGCCCCCGCCCCCCGCGAGGACACCGAGGACGACGACAACATCGCCGCCCTCGCCAAGGACAAGGAGGACCTGGTCGCGCGGCTGAACGAGGCCAACATCCCCGCCCGTCCCCAGGACACCGGCGCGTTCAACGCCGAGCACGCCTACGGCACCGCCGACCAGGCCATCGAGTACGTGCAGCGGCTCGCCGACATCGGCGTGGACGAGGTCATGTGCCTCATCCAGATGGGCACCGTCCCGCAGGAGGCCTGCATGGAGACGATCAAGCAGTGGGGCGAGAAGGTCATCCCGCACTTCCGGAACGGCGCCTCCGCGTGACGTCCGGTATCCCGGCGCTCGACGGCAAGGTCGCGATCATCACCGGAGCGGCGCGCGGTCAGGGCGAGGCCGAGGCCCGGCTGTTCGCCGAGGCCGGCGCGAAGGTCGTGCTCACCGACGTCCTGGAGGAGGAGGGCCGCGCCGTCGCCGAGTCGATCGGCGGCAGTGCGGTGTTCGTCCGGCAGGACGTCACCTCCGAGGACGACTGGGCCGCGGTCGCCGGCACCGCGACCGAGCGGTTCGGCGGGCTGGACGTCCTGGTCAACAACGCCGGGATCTGGCGGACGGCCCCGGTCGAACGGCAGTCCCGCGAGGGCTTCGAGCAACTCCTGCAGATCAACCTGATCGGCCCGTTCCTGGGCATCCAGGCCGTCGCGCCCGCGATGCGCGCGGCAGGCGGCGGCTCGATCGTCAACATCTCCTCCACCGCGGGCCTGGTCGGCATCGCGGGGCACGCGGCGTACGGGTCGAGCAAGTTCGGGCTGCGGGGCCTCACCCGTTCCGCCGCGCTCGACCTGGCCGGCGACGGGATCCGGGTCAACACCGTCCATCCCGGCGTCATCGACACCCCGATGATCGCGGAGTTCACCGAACGCAGCGGGGGCAGGACACCGAACGTCCCGCTGTGCCGAGCCGGGATCCCGGGGGACGTGGCGAGCCTCGTGCTGTTCCTGGCCTCGGACGTGTCGTCGTACATCACCGGCACCGAACTCGCGATCGACGGCGGCCTCACCACCGCCTGATCCCTAATGAGGTAACGAAGAGGTAACGGAGCCGGGGCGAGGAAATACCCCCGGGGGGTACATGGTTGGTGTGGTCACAGGCGGAACGATCACATCGGAGGAACCGGCGATGACGACCACGGCGCGCGACACCCACGCAGCCCACACCGACCACGCGGCTCAGACCGGCCACGCAGCCCACGGCGGCGGTACGCCCGGCGGGCTGCTCATCTCGCAGGACGGCTACACGCTCGCGCCCGACACCGCCATCCTGCGGCCCGGGGCCACCGAGTTCAGGTTCCGGATCCTGGGTCCCGGCGGTGAGCCCGTACGGGAGCTGGCGACGATCCACGACAAGAAGCTGCACTTCATCGTCGCCCGCCGGGACCTCACCTCGTTCTGGCACCTGCACCCGGTCGACAACGGGGACGGGAGCTGGTCGGTACCGCTGGACCTGCCGGAGGCCGGGACGTACCGGATCTTCACCGACGTCGCACCCGAGGCGCTCGGCCGCACCCTGACGCTGGGCGCCGACCTGCAGGTCGGCGGCCCGTTCACGCCCCGGCCGGTCCCGGCGCCCGCCAGGGTCGCCGCCGTCGGCCCGTACGAGCTCACCCTGGACGGCGAGCCCACGCACGGCGAGGGCCGCCGGATCACCGTCACCGTCCGCGAGAACGGGCGGCCGGTCACGGACCTGGAGCCTTACCTCGCCGCGTACGGGCACCTGGTCGTCCTGCGCGCGGGCGACCTGGCCTATGTCCACGTCCACCCGGACGGTGAGCCCGGCGACGGGCGCACCGAGCCCGGCCCGGAGATCGGCTTCCACATCGAGCTCCCCGGTCTGGGCACGTACCGGCTGTTCCTGGACTTCAAGCACGGCGGTACGGTCCGTACCGCCGACTTCACCGTCACCACCGGCTGAGCGGGACGAGTCATGAGGAACCTCCCGGCGCTCACCCCCGCTGAAGCGCCCGCCAAGTCCCGCGAACTGCTCGACGACATCATCGGACGGCACGGCGCCGCCGGCGAGATGATCAGCACGATGGCGCACTCGCCGGCCGTGCTGCAGGGCTACCTCGAGTTCTCCCGGGCGATGAAGCGGATCAAGATCCCCCGCCCGCTGAGCGAGAAGATCTCCCTGGCGCTCCAGGAGTGGATCGGCTGCGGTACCTGCTTGGCCGCGCACACCGAGGCCGGACGGGCGGCGGGGCTGACCGAGACCGACATCGCCCTGGCCCGGCAGGGGACCTCGACCGACGCGCGCGAGGCGGCGCTGGTGGAGTTCGCCGTCCGCGTGCTGACCGAGCCGGCCTCACTCACGGGCGACGACGTCGCCGCGCTGCGCGCGCACGGATGGAGCGACCGCGTCATCGCCGAGATCCCCGGCCTGGTGAGCCTGAACCAGCTGACCGGATCGTTCAACCTCGTCGCCGGGATCCAGCCGTCCACCGGATGACGAGCCTCAGGGGAGGCGGGCGACGCCGCACAGCATCGAGACGTCCTCCACCGACGGCCGCTTCTCCGGCGGTACGTCGGGACGCCAGTCGACGACCGAGCCGATGCCGGGAGGAAGCAGTTCGAGCCCGGTGAAGAACCGGGTGAACTCCTCCAGGCTGCGGAGCCGGAACGGTACCCCGCTCCGCGCGTTCGCCGTCTTGCTCTCGGCGTACTGCTCGGGGGTGAGATGGTCGCCCGTCGCGTTCGTCAGCACGATGTGGCTCCCCGGCGGCAGCGCGGCGAGCAGCCGCTCGACGATGCCGTACGGGTCCTGGTCGTCCTCGATGAAGTGCATGATCGCGACCAGCATCAGCGCGACCGGCCGGGACATGTCCAGCGTCCGCAGCAGGGCCGGGTCGGTCAGGATCCGGCCGGGTTCGAGCAGGTCGGCGTGGAGGTAGGCGGTCCGGCCGGCGGGATCGCTCGGCAGCAGCGCGCGGGCATGGGCCAGCACGATCGGGTCGTTGTCGACATAGACGATCCGCGCGGCCGGCTCGATCGACTGCGCGATCTCGTGCACGTTGCCCGCCGAGGGAAGCCCGGTGCCGATGTCGAGGAACTGGTCGATCCCCACCTCCCCGGCCAGATGGCGCACCACCCGTCCGAGGAACGCGCGGTTCTCCCGGGCGGACAAACCGACCGTCGGGAACACCGAGGCGACCGTCTCCGCCGACTCCCGGTCGACCGCGAAATTGTCCTTGCCGCCGAGCCAGTAGTTGTACCGCCGGGACGGGTGCGCCTTCGTCGGGTCGATCCCGGGCGGAACCGGCTCAGTCTCCATGGCGACCTCGATTCGTTGCCCGGTACGCGACCGCGCCGGCAGTCGCGACCGCGCCGGAAGTGAAGATCACAAATCCTATTGTGCATACGGACCCGACCGATACCCGCATCGGGTCCCCGGGTATTCGCCCGTTCACTAAGCGTACAGAACTCCCGGGGACCACACCGTTATCGCGAAAAGGGTGGCGGGCGGTCCGGATAAAGATCAGGATCGTTCCGCAGGTATGTGACGACCCGGAAGGCAGGCATGGATCTCTTCTACAGCCCCTTTGACTTCGCGATCCAGGACGATCCCTACCCGGTGTATGCGCGGCTGCGCGAAGAGTCGCCGGTTTACCGGAACGAGAATGACGATTTCTGGGCGCTGTCCCGGCACGCCGACGTCGTGGCGGCACTGAAGGATTCCAGCCGTTTCTCCAGTGTCAACGGCCTCCGGATCGAAGCCGCCTTCTGGGGACCCGACGCAGAGAAGTTCTTCTCGTTCGTCGCCATGGACCCGCCCCGGCACAGCCGGATGCGCGGGCTGGTGTCGCGCGCCTTCACCCAGAAGCGCATTCAGGAACTCGGCCCCCGCATCCGCGAGATCGCCCGTGCCTGCATCGAGCCGCATCTGGAGAACGGCACGTTCGACCTGATGACCGACTTCGCCGCCCGCTTCCCCACCGACGTGGTGTCGGAACTGGTCGGCGTCCCCGAGTCCGACCGCGCGCTGGTGCGCGATCTGGGGATGGCCATCATGTACCGCGACGAGGCCGCCGGGCCGGGCGACGACCTGCCGCCGGAGGCATTGCAGGCCATCGGTGCCCTGGTCGGCTACTACACCGAGCTGACCATCGCGCGCAGCAAGGAGCGCCGTGACGACCTGCTGTCCGGGCTGCTGGACGCCGCCGAGGACGAGGACAGGCTCACCCCCGAAGAGATCGTCGGCGTCCTGATCCTGCTGGTCGGCGCCGGTATCGAGACCACGATGCTGATGCTCGGCAACGCCTGGCACGCCGCCTGGACGCACCCCGAGGAGCGGGCCAGGGCGTTCGGCGGCCGGGTCGAGGACTGGGTGGAGGAGACGCTGCGGTACGACCCGTCGACCCAGGCGCTCGCCCGTTCGACCACCGAGGAGGTCGAGCTGCACGGCGTCACGATCCCGGCGGACGCGCGTGTCCTGCTGCTGACCGGTTCGGCCAACCGGGACGCCGGCGTCTTCACCGACCCCGACCGGTTCGACCTCGACCGCGACACGAGCGCGTCGCTGGCGTTCGGCAACGGCCGGCACCACTGCCTGGGCGCCAACCTCGGCCGCCTGGAGGCGCGCATCGCGCTCCAGGAGGTCATCGACGTCGTCGCCGACTACGAGATCGACGCCGACCAGGCGAAGCGCGTGCGCTCGTCCAACAACCGCGGCTTCGCGTCCCTGCCCACCCGCATCACCGCCCGCAAGTAAGCCGTCCCGACCGGTACTGTCCCGTACCGGCGCGCGAGCGCGTCCGCGTCCGCGCGCCGGTACGGAGCGGTCACGCGGTGTACGGGTCGTCGCCTGCCAGGAGGCGGTTGGCCATGCCCTTCAGGGTGTCCAGGGCCATGAGGTACGGCATCGGCCCGAACGAGATGCGGGCCACGCCGAGGGCCGCCAAGCGGGCCGGGGTCGCGCCACCGGGGAAGCTGTTGGTGTTGATGGGCCCGGGGATCTCCTTGGCGAGGACGGCGATGTCGTCCTCGGCCGAGACCGCGATCGGGTAGATGCAGTCGGCGCCCGCCTCCAGGTAGAGGCGGCCTCGTTCGATGGCCTCCGCGACCGGCTCGGCGACCTTGTTGACGAAGACGTCGGCCCGGGCATTGATGACCAGGTCGGTGCCGGCGGATTCGGCGGCGGCCCGTACGGCGGCGATGCGCTCGGCCTGCTCGGCGGCGGGGACGAGGGCACCGGTCTTGTGGTCGGTGTCCTCGAGGTTGCAGCCGACGGCGCCCATGGTCACGAGCCGTTCCACCAGCTCGGCGGCGGGCAGTCCGTAGCCGGCCTCGGCGTCCACGGTCACCGGAACGCGCACCGCGCGGACGACGCGGGCGGCGGCGGCGAGCATCTCGTCCGCCGGAGCGCCCTCATGATCGGGGTAGCCGAGCATCGCGGCGATCGCGGCGCTGGCGGTGGCCACGGCCGGATACCCGGCCTCTTCGAGGATGGTGGCGCTCGCGGCGTCCCAGGCGTTCGGCAGGATCAGCGGCTCGCCGGGACGGTGCAGCTCGCGGAGGCGTGCGGCATTGGCGTTGTGGTCGGTCACGGTGTCTCCCTCTGGTGGGCTGCGTCCTGAGAGCCTTCAGCAAGGGGGCTGCCCTGCGGCGCATTTCGTGACAAGAAGCCCGGTGTGACAGCGGGCCCGGGTAACAGGCAGGCAGGCCCCCGGCGGACGGGCATGGCGTGGAGGCGAGTCGCACGCCCCCACGCCACGATCTCGGAGGTCTTACGCCTCGTCCTCGAACGTCTTCTTGCCGCCGAACTTGGCCTGCAGCTCGTCGTCGTACTTGTCGGCCGCACCACTGATCAGCGCGCAGGCCCGCTCCAGCTCCTCCGCCTGCAGGGTGTCGGCGAGCAGATCGGAGCTGAAGATCACCCGGCCGTTGCGGAAGTAGGCCTGGATGCCGTAGATGCCGGCGTTGATCTCGTTCAGCGCGCGGAGCAGCTCGAAGCTCTCCTCGACGCCGCTCAGCACCGTGGACACGATCTCGACGCGGTACGGCTCGGTGCGCCCGATGCGGACGTAGTAGAGCGCGCTGCCACGGCGGATCGGTACGTCGCCCTCCTCGTCGTAGACCACCTCGTCGGTCTCCAGGTAGGCGGCGAGGATCTTGTCGACGTGCGCGACGGACATCTCTCGGCTCATGTACGGCCTTTCCCCGTTCGGTTCCACTCGGTTTCGCGGGCGCCGGCGACCGGACGGACGCGGCGCCAACGGGCGGAGGCTAGCAGATCCGGACCAATCACCACTTGCCGATTGGCGATTCGGCCGGGTGAATTCCGGCACCTCCAGCAATAGTCGTCGCCGGTTCACCGCCATCCAATTAGCCGGATGTCAGCAAAGGCCGCGGCGGCCGTGGTGATCACTTCGGCGGGCGCATCGGTTAGCGTCGGGGGACCGGACACCGTGGAAGGAGCATCGCATGCTGCCCTGGTCCGCCGAACTCGCCGGCCGCGTCGACGAGCACACCGTCGTGAGCGAGACGCTGCGCGGCAACCCGCTGAGCGATCCGCACGAGCGCCCGCTGTGGGTGTACGTGCCGCCCGGATACGACGACGATCCCGGCCGGCGCTACCCCACCGTGTACGTGATCATGGGCTTCACCGGCCATGTCGCGATGTGGCGCAACCGGACCCCGTTCCGCAGGCCCTTCCCGGAGACGGCGGACGAGGTGTTCGCGCGCGGCGACGCGCCGCCCGCGATCGTGGTGTACGTGGACACCTGGACGTCCTACGGCGGCAGCCAGTACCTCGACTCGCCCGGCACCGGGCGCTACCACTCCTACCTCTGCGACGAGATCGTCCCGTGGGTGGACGCGCGGTACCGGACGCTCGCCGAGCCCGCGCACCGGGCCATCACCGGGAAGTCGTCCGGCGGATATGGCGCGATGATCACGCCGATGCTGCGGCCGGATCTGTTCGGCGCGCTGGCCACCCATGCCGGGGACGCGCTATTCGAATACTGCTACCTGCCCGATTTTCCGGCGGCCGTCCGCCATTTGCGGGCCTATGACGGCGACATCGCGGCATGGTGGGACGACTTCAATTCGCGGGTCCCGCTCAGCAAGCAGGAGGACTTCAAGCTGCTGGAGGTCCTCGGCTACACCGCCTCCTATTCCGCGCGCGACGACAGCACTCCCGAGTTGCCGTTCGATCCCGTCACCGGGGTGCTGCGGCCGGAGGTGTGGCAGCGCTGGCTGGACCGGGACCCGGTACGGATGGTCCCGCGCCACGCCGAGGCGATGCGGTCCCAGCGGGCCATCTGGATCGACGGCGGGACCCGTGACGAGTGGTATCTCGACGTGGGCGCCCAGGCGTTCCGGCAGGCGTTGATCGACAACGGCGTCGAGGAGAAGGCGATCCACTTCGAGCTCTTCGACGCCGCGCACGGCGGCATCGACTACCGCTACCCCCTCTCGCTCGCCTGGCTCTGCGAGCGCATCGCGCCCCCAGTCCGTTGAAGTGAACGGTGGCCGCCCTCGGACGGGGCGGGTGTTCGGGCTGCCCAGGCGCCGGTTTCCGGAGTTCGACAGGCCGGATGTCAAAACTTGAAAATCCAGTCTTAAGTGGATTCATTGACACTTCTCGGCCACTGGGTTGCACTTCTGGACAACTCAGTCGGACGTGGTGGCCCCGCACCAACGACATCCCCCAGCCCTCGCGGGGACGCCCCGTCCCAGCCCCCCCCCGTTCACCGCCGGGCGGCCGACCGGCCCCCGATCCGTGGAGCACTCCCACAAGGAACTTCGCGGCACGGAAACCGCCCGGCCCCTGGAAGGAGCTCCCCCCGTGCGACACCAGACCGCGCTGGCGGCCGCGGCGATCACCGCAGGCCTCGCCGTGTCGATGTCCGCTCCGGCCACCGCCACCACCGCCCGTACCGCTCCCCCGTCCCCCTCCCCCTCGCCGAAGGCCGCCGCGGCCTCGGCCGACCGCCTGGTCGCCGCCCGAGCAGCCGCCGTCCACGCCTCACCGAAGGACGACATCGTCCGCCGGGGCGTCACGACCGGGGCCGGCGGCCTGCAGTACGTCGCGTACGACCGCACCCACGCGGGCCTTCCGGTACGCGGCGGCGACTTCGTCGTGACGACCGACGCCGCCGGGAACGTTCTCGGCACGACGGTCAACCAGAGCGCCCCGATCGAGGTCTCGACGACGCCCAAGGTCGCGGCGGCCAAGGCAGGAACGGTCTCCCGTGGCCGTCTCGCCAAGCCCACCCGTACCTCCGCCCCGGCCCTCACCGTCCTGGCCGAGGCCACCGGCACGGGACGGCTCGTGTACGAGACCGTCGTCGACGGCACGAACGCCGACGGGCGGCCGAGCCGCCTGCACGTCCTGGTGGACGCGAAGACCGGCAAGGTCGCCCAGCAGTGGGACGAGGTCCGGGACGTCGACGACGACCGGAGCTACTACCACGGCGGCAGCCAGCAGCCCACGAACATCGCCACCACCGCGTCCGGCGGCACGTTCAGCATGCGCGACCCCGGCCGTCCCGGCATCAGCTGCGGCAACCAGAGCGGCACCGTCTACTCGGGCAGCGACGACGCCTGGGGCAACGCGGGCGGCAGCAACCTCGAAACCGCCTGCGTCGACGCGATGCGCGGCGCCCAGGCCGAGTTCGACATGGCCAAGGGCTGGCTGGAACGCAACGGACTCACCGGCACCGGACGCGGCTGGCCCATGCGCGTCGGCCTCAACCAGGCCAACGCGTACTGGAACGGCAGCTACGCCAACTTCGGCCGCAACAGCTCGGGGACCCGCCAGGCCACGCCCACCGACGTCGTCGCGCACGAGCTCGGGCACGGGATCTTCCAGGTCACCCCGGGCGGTTCCGGCGGTTCCAACGAGAAGGGCGGCCTGAACGAGTCGACCGGCGACATCTTCGGCGCGCTGACCGAGTGGTACCTGAACGAGCCGCGCGTCAGCGAGCAGATCTCCGGGACGACCGCACTGCTGAACTACGACCCGCCCGACTACCTGGTGGGCGAGGAGGTCGACCTGGTCGGGAGGGGCCCGATCCGCAACATGCCCAACCCCTCGGCGATCAGCGGCCACCCCAACTGCTACAGCTCGTCCGTCCCCAGAATGGAAGTGCACGCGGCGGCCGGCGTCCAGAACCACTGGTTCTACCTGCTGGCCGAGGGATCCAACGCCAACGATCCCGGCAACGGCCGTCCCAACAGCTCCACCTGCAACGGCACCTCCATCACCGGGGTGGGCGTGCAGAAGGCCGGCCGGATCTTCATGGAGACCCTCAACCTGAAGACCACGACCTGGACGCACACCACCGCGCGCCGCGCGTCCCTCACGGCGGTGCTCAACCTGGTACGGGTCGGCAAGGCCACCTGCACCGACTTCACCACGACCCGGGCCGCTTGGACCGCTGTCAGCGTCCCGGCCTCGAGCGGTGAGCCCACGACCTGCACGGGCTGACCTCTCGATGGCGGCCGTACGGGGCGCCCTTTCTCGGCCCGCCCCGTACGGCCGCATCTCCTCCCAGAACGGCGGGGGCTGCGGACCCCAGACCGCAGCCCCCGCGCCCCCAGCGGGCCCCGCAGCTCGCACTCCCAGGCAACTTCCAGAGGAGCCCCCCGTGAAAACCCGCCTGCTCGGCTTCGCCGGAGCGATCGCTCTGGCCGCGGCCACCCTGACCCCCATCGCGCCCGCCTCGGCCGCGGCGGCGCCGGACATCCCGATCGCCAACGTCAAGGCCCATCTGAGCCAGTTCCAGTCGATCTCCAACGCCAACGGCGGCAACCGCGCGCACGGCCGTCCCGGTTACCGCGCCTCGCTCGACTACGTGAAGGCCAGGCTGGACTCCGCCGGGTACCAGACGAGCATCCGCTCGTTCAGCTACAACGGCGCCACCGGCTACAACCTGATCGCGGACTGGCCTGGTGGCGACGCCAACCAGGTCCTGATGGCCGGCGCCCACCTCGACAGCGTGCGCTCCGGAGCCGGGATCAACGACAACGGCACCGGCTCCGCCGCCATCCTGGAGGCGGCCCTGGCCGTGGCCCGCAGCGGCTACCAGCCGACCAAGCACCTGCGCTTCGGCTGGTGGGGCGCCGAAGAGCTGGGCCTGATCGGATCCAGCCGGTACGTGAGCAGCCTGACCGCCACCGAGCGTTCCAGGATCAAGGGCTACCTCAACTACGACATGGTCGGCTCGCCCAACGCGGGCTACTTCGTCTACGACGGCGACAACTCCGACGGCGTGGGCTCCGGCCCCGGCCCGGCGGGCTCCGCCCAGATCGAGAGCACGATCAACTCCTACTTCTCGGGGATCGGCGTCACCACCCGGGGCACCGACTTCGACGGCCGATCCGACTACGGTCCGTTCATCCGGGTCGGGATCCCCGCCGGCGGTACGTTCACCGGCGCCGAGGGCCGCAAGACCACCGCCCAGGCCCAGTTGTGGGGCGGGCAGGCCGGAGTCGCCTTCGACCGCTGCTACCACAGCTCCTGCGACACGACGTCCAACATCAACGACACCGCACTGGACCGCAACTCCGACTCGATCGCGCACGCGATCTGGGCGCTGTCGGGTCCCGCCTGAAAGCCGGATGACGAATCGTCGGACCCGTTGGTGACAATGGGGGTATGTGCCGCAGCATCAAAACACTCCGACCCACGCCCACCGCTCCAGAGACCGTGACCCCCGACGAGATCAGGGCGGCCGCGCTCCAGTACGTGCGCAAGGTCTCGGGCTTCCGTGCCCCGGCCGCGCACAACGCCGAGGCGTTCGACCGCGCCGTCGAGGAGATCACCCGCAGCACCGCCGAGCTGCTGGCATCCCTGGAGATCAGGGGAAGACGGAGTGCTTAAAAAGACCCGGCCCAGGATGCTCGCCTGGCGGCTCGCACCCTGACCGGTTCTTGTGCGAGCGCGGCATCGCTTCGCGATCTGCCCGGGTGAGGCTCGCCTTCGGCTTCGCCTCACCCGGGCAGGTCACGCGCTCGCGCGGTGGTTGAGGCCCGTTCGCCCGCGCGGTGGTTAAGGCCGTTCGCTCGCCGGTGAAGGCCCTTGAGAGTGGCTGAGGCCCGTCGAGACAGGCCCTGACCGTGTTGAGACAGGCTTAGGCCGTTTCGGCCGCGAGTTCGGCGGCGACCAGCTCGGCGATCTGGACGGCGTTGAGCGCGGCGCCCTTGCGCAGGTTGTCGCCCGAGCAGAACAGCGCCAGCCCGTTCTCGACGGTCTCGTCCTTGCGGATCCGGCCCACGAAGGTGTCGTCCTTGCCCGCCGCCTGCAGCGGCGTGGGAACGTCCGACAGTGCCACGCCGGCCGCGCCGGAGAGCAGCTCGGCGGCGCGCTCCGGGCTGATCGGCCGCTCGAACCGGGCGTTGATCTGCAGCGAGTGCCCGGTGAAGACCGGGACGCGCACGCAGGTGCCCGAGACCTTGAGGTCGGGGATCTCCAGGATCTTGCGGCTCTCGTTGCGGAGCTTCTGCTCCTCGTCGGTCTCGGCCAGCCCGTCGTCGACGATCGAGCCCGCCATCGGCAGCACGTTGAACGCGATGGGCCGTACGTACACCCGCGGCTCGGGGAACTCCACCGCGTCACCGGAGTGGGTCAGCCGGTCGGCGCCCTCGACGACCTTGCCCGCCTGCTCGTACAGCTCCGCCACGCCCGCCAGCCCGCTGCCGGAGACGGCCTGGTAGGTGGACACGACCAGCGCGGCCAGCCCCGCCTCGGCGTGCAGGGGCTGCAGCACCGGCATCGCGGCCATCGTGGTGCAGTTGGGGTTGGCGATGATCCCCTTGGGCCGTACGGCCACCGCGTGCGGGTTGACCTCGGAGACGACCAGCGGCACGTCCGGGTCGCGGCGCCAGGCGGAGGAGTTGTCGATCACGACCGCGCCCGCGGCCGCGACCTTCGGTGCCAGCTCCTTGGAGCTGGCACCGCCGGCGGAGAACAGCACGATGTCCAGGCCGCTGTAGTCCGCCGTGGCGGCGTCCTCGACGGTCAGCTCGGTGTCCTGCCACGCCAGCTTGCGCCCGGCCGAGCGCGCCGAGGCGAACAGCCGCAGCTCGTCCAGCGGGAACCCGCGTTCGGCCAGGATCCCGAGCATCACGCTCCCGACCTGTCCGGTGGCGCCGACGATCCCGATTCTCATGCCGCTCCCTCTGTCGCCTGTCGCGTACGCGTCGTCCGTCATTCCCGGCCATCGCTGACCTGGGTCAACGAGTCTGCCCAGGTGACGGCCTCACGTCCAATCAAAAATCCTTCCATACAACCTTAAGCACACCTTCACCCTTCCCCGGCACACAAGCCGGGGCGGTGCCCCCTCTGGTCAGCGGAAGGCGTCCAGGCCGGTGATGGCCTTGCCGAGGGTGAGCAGGTGGATCTCCTGCGTGCCCTCGTACGTGAGGACGGATTCGAGGTTGTTCATGTGCCGGATCACCGGATACTCCAGGGTGATCCCGTTGGCGCCGAGGACCGTACGGGCCTGGCGGGCCACGTCCAGGGCCGCCCGCACGTTGGAGAGCTTGCCGAACGAGACCTGCTGCGGGGTGACCTTCCCCTCGTCCTTGAGGCGCCCGATGTGCAGCGCGACCAGGCCCGCCTGGCCCAGCGCGACCTCCATCCAGGCGAGCTTCTCCTGGGTGAGCTGGAAGGCGCCGATGGGCTTGCCGAACTGCTCGCGGGTCTGCGCGTACCGGACGGCCGTCTCGTAGCAGGAACGGCCCGCGCCCACGGCGCCCCAGAGGATCCCGTACCGGGCCTCCGACAGGCAGCCCAGCGGGCCCTTCAGTCCGGTGACCTCGGGCAGGACGGCGTCGGCCGGGAGCCGTACGTCGTCGAGGACCAGCTCGGACGTGACCGAGGCCCGCAGCGACAGCTTCTGGTGGACGTCACTGGCGGAGAATCCGGGCGTCCCGGTGGGGACGACGAAGCCCTTGATGCCCTCGTCCGTCTTCGCCCACACGACCGCGACATCGGCGATCGAGCCGTTCGTGATCCACATCTTGGTGCCGTTCAGCACCCAGTCCGTGCCGTCCCTGCGGGCCCGCGTGAGCATGTCGCCGGGATCGGAGCCCCGGTCGGGCTCGGTCAGCCCGAAGCACCCGAGGGCCTCCCCGGAGGCCATCCGGGGCAGCCACTCCTGCTTCTGCTGCTCCGATCCGTACTTGTAGATCGCCGCCATCGCCAGCGAGCCCTGCACGGACACGAAGCTCCGCAGCCCCGAATCGGCGGCCTCCAGCTCGCGGCAGGCCACCCCGTACGCCACCGCGCTCGCCCCGGCACACCCGTACCCCTCCAGGTGCATCCCGAGCAGTCCGAGTTTTCCCAGCTCGGGGGCCAGTTCGCGAGCGGGGAACGTCCCGTCCTCGAACCATCCGGCCACGTTCGGCTCGATCCGCTCGGCCACCAGCGCCCGTACCGAGTCGCGGATCATCCGCTCCTCATCGGTCAGCCTGTCATCGACGCGCAGCACGTCCATCCGGGGCATCCTTTCGCCGGGGCGGGGTATCGCCGTCAGGGTACGTCGGGGAAACGAGGCTCCCGGGATCAGGGGTCCGCTCAGGGGCGAATCAGGGCGAATCCCGATATCGAAGCCACCATCGATTGGGCAGGATCTAAGCATGGACATGGAGAAGAGCACCCAGAAGCAGTTGCGCCGCACCCACGACGGCCGCATGGTCGCCGGAGTCTGCTCGGGCGCCGCGCGCTACCTCGGCGTGGACGCCAACATCATCCGGCTCGGCCTCGGCATCTTCACGATCTTCGGCGGCGCCGGGATCGGGATCTACGCGCTCGGCTGGGTGCTGATCCCTGAGGAGGGCCGCCCCACCTCGATCGCCGAGGACCTCTTCAAGAAGGCCAACGAGAACCCCAAGGTCCAGGAGACCATCCAGAAGACCAAGGACGGCCTCAACAAGAACACCCAGAAGGACTCCACCCAGGACTCCAAGGACCACATGCACATCTGACCCGTGGATTCCCCTCGGAGCCCGGGACCGGCCGAGCCGGGCGGCTCGACGAGAGCCCGCCCGGCTCCCGAACTCCTCAGGGCGTGGGGCTCAGGGGGCGGGGGCGGAGCGGCGGGCGCCGCGCGGCGGCCTCTCGGAGCCGCCGTCGTCTCGTCCCCCATGCCGTCCGTGCGTGGCGTGGCCACCACCCCTGGCCGGCCAGGGCACCTCGATGTCGGCGTCGAGGTGCGCGTCGACAACCTGCGGATCGCCGTTCACGCCGGTGCGACCATCGGTCTCGGCCACCGTCGGCTCGCTCGACTCGTCCGCCCCTCCTAGGCCGCCCGGACCGGCCGGCTCGCTGGGTACCGGGACGGGTCTGACGGCCTGAGTCGCGCTGTGAGCGGCCTCGGAACGGGCGTACATCGCGGCGATCACCCCGCCGCAGGCCCGGTTCCACGACAGCGTGAGGATCGCGGCCAGCGACAGCCCCAGCGCCCCGGCGAACGCGACGACCGTCTCGGGGCCGAGTAGCTGGGCGGCCGCACCCGCGATCAGGATGCCCAGGCCCTGTCCGGCGAGGATGCCGGACTGCGCCAGCCCGAACGCCTGCCCGCGCCCGGCCGCGGGCACGGCGGCGACGAACGCGGCGTTGGCCGCGAGCTGGTAGGCGCTGCCCGCCCCTGAGAGCGCCCACAGCGCCACCACGGCCCACAGCGGGGGGTGGAGGGCGGCACCGAGCAGCGGGGCGCAGGCCAGCATCGACATCCAGCCCATGGACCGGATCCGGTTGGTCGGCCGGACGCAGCGGCTGAACACGAACGCGCCGATGACCATCCCGGTGGGCATCGCCGACATCAGCAGCCCGACCGTCACCGCGCCGCCGTCGAAGGTCGCCGCGTACGGGGCGGCCAGGCCCTCCGGCACCACGTAGAAGCCGCACAACCACGCGAACGACACCAGCGCGCGCAGCGTCGGGTCGCCGAACACCAGCCGGCCGCCGTCCACGGTGCCCTTCCACAGCCCCAGCGACTCGCGCTCGCGCCGCTTGGGCGCCGGTCTGCGGCGCAGGCCGGCGACCAGGACCAGGGCCGAGACGGCGAACGTGGCCGAGTTGAGTGCGAGGGCCTCGCCGGTGCCGACCATCGCCACGATGGCGCCGCCGGCCAGGAAGCCGAGCATCTGGGCGGCCTGGTGGGTGATGTTGTTGATCGCCGAGCCCGCCACGTACCGGTCGCCGGTCAGCACGTCCGGCAGCACCGCCGCCCGGGCCGCGCTGAACGGGGCGCCCAGCAGGACGGTGAGGAAGACCAGCGCGCACAGCACCCAGAACGGCATGCCCTGCACGGCCATCACCGCCATCAGCCCGGCCCGGATGACGTCGCAGATCACCATGACCCGGCGGCGCGGGAACAGGTCGGCCAGCCCCGACAGCACGGGACCGCCCACGATCGGCGGTATGTAGGTCAGGGCGTAGGTGAGGGCGGTCAGCAGCGCGGAGTTGGTCGCCTCGTACACCAGCACCGCGAGCGCGACCTGCGCCAGCTGGTCGCCGATGAACGAGAGCGCCTGGGCGAGCCAGAGCGCGCGGAACTCGCCTACCGCGAAGACCTCGCGGTAGGTGGCCTGCGACTCCGGTGGGCGACGATGCCGACCCGTCTGCCTCTCAGCCACGCGCGCTCCAGTTCGGTCCGCCCGGTCACGGACGACCTCTCTATTAACTCACGCTGCGTGGCAGTTACGTAACCTACAGTGCCCAATTCATGAAACTCTCTGCGACGGCTCAGTAACCCAGCTCGTGCAGCCGCCGGTCGTCGATCCCGAAGTGGTGCGCGATCTCGTGTACCACCGTGATCCGCACCTCGTCGACGACGTCGCGCTCGGTCTCGCAGATCCGCAGGATCTCGTGGCGGTAGATCGAGATGTGATCGGGCAGGACCCCGCCGTACCAGTCACCCCGTTCCGTCAGGGGTACCCCCTGATAGAGACCGAGCAGGCCGGGCTCGGGCGCGTCGTCCTCAACGACGATGACGACGTTGCGCATGTGCGCGGTCAGCCCGGGCGGGACGGTGTCCAGGGCCTCGCCGACGAGTTCCTCGAACGCCTCTCGCGTCATCTCGATCACGTCATCATTGTGCTTGACGGAAGGAGACATCGTGCTCGTCGCGCACATCCGGACCGTTCTCTCCAGGGTCCGGCTGCCGCGCCTCCCCGAGGGCAGCCCCGCATGGCTTCGCCGCCCGCGACTCCCCCCTCGACTGCGCAGCCGCCTCCACCCGCCCGGTCCCCGTACCCGCCGCTGGGCCGGCGCCCTCGCGGTGCTCGCCGCCGGACTGGCCGGCGGACTGGCCGGCCTCCTGCTCGGCGGGCGCGTCGAGACGCCCGTCGGCCCCACCGACGTCTCCCTGCTGCTGCGGCCCCAATGGGGCGGCGGTACGACGATCCAGATCCCGCCGCTGGGCGCGCTCCACCTCGACACGCACTGGGGGCCGCTCGCCCTTGAGGCCCGCGTCACCGAACTGCGGCCCGAGCCCGCCCGCGAACTGATCGAGAGCGACACCGGCCTGGACCAGATCACCGACCAGATCACCGACCAGCTCCGGCACGGCGTCCTGATCCTGCTGCTGCGCGCCACCGCGCTCGGGCTCACGCTGTCGTTCCTGGCGGGCCTGCTGCTCTTCCGTTCCTGGCGCAAGGCCCTGGCCGGCCTCGGCTGCAGCGTCGCGGGAATGCTCGTCCTGGTCCTGCTCACCTGGTCGACGTTCAATCCGCAGGCCATCGCCGAGCCCCGCTACACCGGGATCCTGTCGAACGCGCCCCAGCTCGTCGGCGACGCCCAGAGCATCGTCGAGCGCTTCTCGGCGTACCGCGCCCAGCTCGCCAAGCTCGTCGGGAACGTCTCCGAGCTGTACGCGGCGACCTCGACCCTCCCGGAATACGAACCCGACCCGTCCACGATCCGCGTGCTGCACGTGTCCGACATCCATCTGAACCCGGCCGCCTTCTCGGTGATGCGCTCGGTCAGTACCCAGTTCAAGATCAACTTCATCGTCGACAGCGGCGACCTGACCGACCACGGCAGCGAGCCCGAGGAGAAGTTCGCCGACGAGATCGAGTCGCTGAAGATCCCGTACGTCTTCGTCCGCGGCAACCACGACTCCCAGGGCATCCAGGACGCCGTCGACGACCAGAAGAACGCCATCGTCCTGGACGACGAGCTCCAGGAGGTCGAGGGCCTGCGCGTCTACGGCACCGGCGACCCCCGCTACACCCCCGACAAGACCACCCGCGACGACCATCTGGGCGTCACGCAGCTCCGTACCCTGGGCTCCCAGCTGGCCCAGAAGCTCCGCAACGCCGGTACGACCCCCGACATGGTCGTCTCGCACGACCCGTTCGAGGGCGAGGGCTTCACCGGAACGACCCCCATCGTCCTGTCGGGCCACGGCCACAAGCGCTCCACCCGGCTCCTGCCCACCGGCACCCGCCTCTTCGTCCAGGGCTCCACCGGCGGTGCCGGCCTGCGCGGCCTCGAACACGAGGAACCCACCCCCATCGAGCTGTCCGTCCTCTACTTCAGCCGCGCCACCCACCGCCTCCAGGGCTGGGACGACATCCGCCTGGGCGGCCTCGGCCTCACCTCCGCCCAGATCGAGCGCCACCTGGAGCCCAAGCCCGACCGCACCATCGGCCCGCCCGCCACGCAGCCCCCGACCAACTCCCCCACGTTCCCGTCGCTGCCCCCGTCCCAGTGGCCCACCGAGAGCCCCACACCCAGCCCATCCGCCACACGCCCACCAGAAGGGGACTAACCGTTTGTGCGTCCGGCCAGCTTGTCCCCTATGCTGGAGCGGTCGCGTGGCAGCCGTCGCTGCCACCCAGGGCCCCCTTCGTCTAGCGGCCTAGGACGCCGCCCTTTCAAGGCGGTAGCGCCGGTTCGAATCCGGTAGGGGGTACATCACAGACGGCTTCATGATCATCGCCAGTCGCGGGCGGTTGGTCGCCTAGCGCGGTGGCCGCTGCGTCCCGCTGGACCTGGATGATCTCGCGTGCGACGGTCACCTGGCAGTGCACCTTCCGAGTCGTGCGGTCGTAGCGCATCTGAAGCCGGAACGCATCGAACAGCTTGCGGAGAACCGGCTCGGGGACCGTGGCCAGATCCACGCTCCCCGCTGGCAGCTGGTCGAGCAGATTCGGACACTGGCGAACGGGCTGTGTGCTCTCCAGCTCCGCGAGACGGGCCCTCTTCTGATCGCGGTCGGCGCTGAGTTGGGCAGCGCGAGCGTTGACGTCCCGGGTGAACTCGGGGTCCGGCACCTCCAGGTGCTCCAGGCTGCCGATCAGGCGTTCTCGTCGCAGGCTGATGTCCTGGACGGCCTTTCGAACAGCGTTTATGGCCGCCTGGTGCTCGACCGCTGCCTGGTTGGCGGCCTCGATCATGAGAACTGACAGCCGCGAACGACGGTGTGGACCGAAGACGTTGCTGGCGAAGAAGTCTGAGAGTCCCTTAAGCAAGAGTTCCTCCCGAACCCAGTAGCTCTTCGGGTGCCCTTCGGGGACGTAGCCCTTCGGCGGCTTGCAGACGTAGTAGGGCGTGCCCGTGGGGTTGGTCTTGCCGAACAGTCGACGGCTGCATTCGTCGCAGGTGATGTAGCTCCGTAGAACGTACGTCCGTCGCGTACCCGCACAGCTGTTGCGTTCCTGGGTGCTTCGTGATCGTTCGCGACGACTGCCGGTCTGGCGCGCTGCCAGGAAGGTCTCCACAGACACCAGGGGCTCGTGAGAGGGGACGCTCGACCAGACCCACGCTTCGGGCGGGTTGCAGCTCCCTCCGTCGGATTTGGTGGCCCGCCGGTTCCACACCATGTAGCCGGTGTACTTGGGGTTGCGGAGGATCTCGCGTACTGAGGAGTGTGTCCATCGCCCCACCGCCCGCCCGGGGTCCACCGGCTGTGGAGGCGGGTAACGGTCGAGGTCGGTATTGAGGCGATTGGCAATGGCCTCGTAGCCCATGCACTCCCCGACCCGCCACTCGAAGAGCGACGTGACGACGAGCCCGCGCTCGGGATCAGGAACCAGCCGATGCTTGGACGCTCCCTCGGCTCGTCGGGCCGGTACGGGATGAGGAATCTTCAGCGCGGCGTAGCCGTACGGCGGCTTGCCGATGTTGAATCCCTGCTCGGTATGAACCTCGGTACCGCCCCAGGACTTCTCCAGGAGCTCTAGGACGTACCACTCGGCGACGCCTTGCTTCACGCGCCGGGTCAGGACCTGCGTCGCCCGGTTGCCGCCGAGGGCGATGGGCTCGTCTGCTGCGAAGAGCGGGACGCCTGCCTCTTCCAGGCGGTTCTCGATGAGAGTTCCGACGTAGGTACGTCGGGCGATGCGCTCGATTGACTCGCAGATCACCGCGTCGAATCGCCGATCTGGTCGAGTGGCCTCCTCTAGCAGATCTTGGATGCCGCCTTCGCGTGGCACGGGGATTACGAACCTTTCGTGCCCCTTGCCCCTTCCCCGGGCAGCGAGGTCCTTCCGCCCCGATTCCACGTCGTAGAAGTGGACGGAGATCACGGCTTGTGCGGGCAGAGCTGCCCGGCAGGAGTTGAGCTGCCGAGGGATGGACAGTGTCGGGTCCTGCTGGTCCTCGGTTGAGACGCGCGCTGCGAAGGCGACCCGCAACGGTCCTGGAGCGCGATGTCCGCCGCCGGGTCCGGTCAGCCGGGTCCGGCGCCCTCCCCGGGATCCGGCTCTGAGGAGATCGGGCGAGATCGGTGCTGCTTTGCTACCCATGCCAGTACCTCGTTGATCGCACGTGCCTGCGCACGTTCCAGTTGAACGGCCACATCGCCTTCAGCAGCCATCACCGTCCAGACGAACTCAGTCGGTTCCTCTGGCTGGATGTCTTGCTTCCGGTCTTCGCGGGTCACCGCTCGCCCCGTGACGAGTCGGTGTCTCGCCGCCACCAGTCACGGTTGCGGGGATGTGTCCCGCCCGCGCGGTGGTGGTCCCGATATGACCGCTCATCTCGGCACCGAAGATCAAGGCTGGGACTCGCCGCCGGTCTTGACGGGATGAGGGTGACGGGCGAGGAGATGTGCTGGGCGTGGCCGGCGGGTGTGGTGAGGTGCCACCAGTCCCCGCACCGGTAGGCATGGAACTTGATTCCCGATGCAGCAAGCTTCGCGGCCCGGCGCGCTTTGCAGCGAGTTCGGTAGCGGGCTCGCCCGCATGCGCCACAGGTCCCGAGTTGCAGGCGTTCGAGGGTCTCAGCGGCTCGGTTTCGTCCCGGTGTGACCTGGAGTCGGCTGATGAGCCGGTGGATCATCGGTGGTCCTCGTTCAGGTCGCGGGCGGGCATGAACAGCAGGAGATCTTCATGGGCTGTGGCGCAGGCCGGGATGCCGCGTTCTCGGGCACGGCGGGTCTCCAACATCTGAAAGAACGAGGCCCGGTTGACCAGTTCGCCATCGCGGAGGCCGCATAGCAGCGCGGCGAGCCGGCCAGTGAGCACTAGCCCGGCTTGGTGGGCGCTGTCGGCGACCAGGCCGGGGAGGTCGATCAGCTCTCCCTTGACCCGGATCGGCCGGACCGTGACCGCGACCATTCCTCTGGGCCGCAACAGCTCGGCGCTACTGGCAAGGATCCGCGCAAACCCCTCCAGCAGTTCGTCCAGGCCCTGGTGAGCTAGGTTGCCGCGGTCGGTGGAGTAGCGGTGGTTCCACTTCTCGACCCGTCCGCTGCCGTCTCGGGTTCCGGAGCGCACATGCCCATGGGTGCGCGGGCCGTACGGAGGCGAGGTGAGAACCAGCGCGGCCTTTCCGCACAGAGGCGCGTAGGCGGTGGCGATGTTGCGGGCGTCTCCGATGGTGAGCTTGGCCGGTCCAGTGGCGCCCTGCCGCTGCGCAAGGAGCACGTTGCCAGCCGCGAGTTCCACCCAACTGGCCTCGTACTCCATACCCGCCGCGTCACGGCCCAGGTGGATCGCCTCGACAAGGGTGGTACCGATCCCGCACATCGGATCGATGACCAGCTCTCCAGGACTGGTGAACGCCTCGATCACACAGGCGGCGATGGCGGGCAGCATCTTTCCGGGATGCCGCATCGACTCGGCGGTGTAACGCCCCTTACGCTGAACCCGCGAGGGCTGTTGCCCAGTCGCCAGCACCGACGACAGGCCTTGACGACGAAGAGCGGCGAAGTGGGATGGCACGCTCACCGGCGACCTTCCTTCGGCTCGTCTGAACCTGTGGCTGGGGCGCCAGGTCGGGTGAACAGGCACACGTCGGCGTGCACACTCACCACAGGCGGCAGAGCCCTGGAACGGACATCACGCAGCTCAGCGAGGTCTGTGGGGCCGCTCTGCACGAGCAGCGCTTCACCTTTCACGGGCACGCGCAGGGCGATGACGTGTTGGCTGTAGCGAAATCCGACCTGGCTGGCCTGCCGAACGATGCGCGGGGCAGGGTCGATCAGGCGCGCGCCGTCATGCCGCGCGGTAGTGATTACAGCGAGGTGACCGCCGGGACGCAGGACACGCCAAGAGGCGGTCAGGAACGCGCCGAGCTGCTGGCCGTTGAGCATCCACAGATCGGCACGGCAGGCAGGGCAATCCCGAGTCCCGGGGCCCTTGGGGACCCGGCCACTGACCTCGTACGAAGGCGGCGCGGCGATGACCAGGCTGACCTGGCCGGCCTGATCGGCCATCCCGCGGTGCATCTGATCCGGTCGGCAAGGGCGCATTGCCACCCTCCGCAGCTGAAGCTCAGTCAGTTCGGTGCGGAGCTGTGGGCCGATGTGCTGGGCGAGCGGAAAGTGCGGCACGCACGCCAGAGCGCGCCGTCCCCGCCGCGCGGCGGTCGCCAGGGTGGTCTCGCTGGTGGTGAACGCCTCGGCGACGGTGTCACCTTCGGCGGTGCAGGTGTCGATCAGGTGGGCGGCCAGCTCCCGTCCGACCGCTTGCTGATGCTGCGGGCACGTACGAGCCGCCGCAGCACGCCCCGCCGCTCCATCTACCGTGGCGCGTCGCCGTGTTCCGATCCGGCGATTCTCATCACCGGAGTCAGGCTTGCTGTCCGAGCACAGCCACACCGTCAACGGCAGTAGCCGCCGGGTCTTCGCGCCCGTGTTGAAGCTGTGCCGGTCTGCGCCGGAAGCTCCTGGGTTGGAAGGCGTGTTGTTCATCGTGGGTGACCCAAGACGGCCACCCGGTCCCCGTTCACCTATAAAGCACCGTGATGAACCCGGATTTCGACAGCAGTCTCCTTAAAGATTCGACAAGCCGCCAGCCCTACCGAGCATCCACCAGGCGTTTCCGCAGGTAGAGCCGCTCATGGGTAGGTCGGCAGCCAGGGCCTCCGGGAGCAGTTGGGTGCCGCCAGGCGGACCCATCGTGATGCTGGGAGCCGGAGAAACCCTCGTCCCGCCGGAGGCTGTTGCCCTGATCTATCGCGGGGCCGAAGTTGTCAGTGGCGCATGCGACGCTACGGACATGCCGTACTGCGAGTGCTGCAAGAACCCCAACGCCATCTTCCAGGCCCCTAAGGTTCCGGATGGTCTACCGGCTAGGTCCACGACGCTGTGCGGCGTCTGTATGCGTCACTGGGGAGACAGCCCAAGGCTGGTCAAGCAACGGGACATCGACCATCACGGCATTTGGCAGGACGAGCTTGAACAGCTGAAGGAACATCACGCTGATGAAGTGGAAGAGCTGCAGGCCATCATCACCGACCTTCGAAACGAGGTCCGTCGCAAGCAAGAGTTGCTGGACAGCCGCCCCACTCGGATCGTAGAGAAGAACCTTGACCAAGAGACTGTTGACGCTGCCTTGGCGGACCAGTGGCGAGCATACCGCGCTCGAGACTGGGCATTTATCCGACTTTGTGAAGTTCATGTTCTGCACCGAGATGTCGGTGATGGCGACTGCAAGTGCGGAAAGAAGATAAGTCGATGCAAGGAAGCCGGGGTCGTTGACGGCTATCGGCAGCTCAAAACCTGGGAAGAGCGTGAGCTGCTGCGGCAACGGCAAGGACTTTCCCACAAGCTTCCAGATGACCACCCGGGGGTAATTAGCCATCGCTGGTCAAGTGGCGTAACAGAGGAAGAAGCAGAGGGATTTGACAATTTGTGGTGATGGTGGCGATACCCACCACAAGGGCAGGTAGGCGGCCAGCCCGCTACCTCGGCTAGGAACACCAAGAGCACTGGGCACATGGAGCCTTGGCGCTTCTTTGCCAAATAGATCCGTAACCAAGCTTCTGCCTAGGTCACGGACGATGTGAGTACTCTTCCTGCCCTTTACTTTAGCTGTGAGCTCCAGCCATCTTGCCGAGTTTGGCCTGGTCAGCGGCGTCCTCAGTAGTCGGCGCTAGCGTCGGCAGTGAGAAGCGACCTACCTGCGTGGCACCGGGGTTCGACTTTCTGGGCGTGCAGATCTGAAGGCGACCGATCCGGCCTCGAGCTTCCCGGGGGTTGCCATGAGCACCAAGCACGTCCGTCCGCACAAGCGTCGCGACGCCGCACCTGCGCGCTGCCCCAGCCTCGTTCCGATGCGTGAGGGCAACGCGTTGTCCGTCGCAGAGTCGACGTTCCAGCTTCTTGCCGAAGGGCCGGGCGCGCTGGCGCTCGACGGCCAAGCGCTCGGACTTGGGTTGCCAGCCCGGCTGATCGACCTGGCTGAGCTCCGCGGTCTTCTCCTGAACGGCGCAACCGATGAGGCCAAGGACGCGGTGTGGGCGGAACTGGTACGACGCGCCCGCACTGGCGATCCGGCCTGGGTAATCGGGTGCGTAGGTGTCGCGATGCCGGGCCTCAAGAACATCTCGGCTCGGGCCATCCGTACGGCACCAGAGCGGCTCGCCGACGACATCGTTTCCGAGCTGATCACCGAGTTCGTCGCCCAACTGCAACGGGTGGATCTGGACCGACGCAACATCGCGCCACGGCTGCTGCTGTGGGCTCGCAAGGGCGCGCTGCGCGTCCAGGGCCGCGAGTCACGCCTCGTCCCGACGGACCCGACAGAAGTTCCCGCCGCCCCTGCGGTGCCCGAGGCCGAGCCCGTTGGGCTGCTTGCGGAGGCGGTCGAGCAGGGCGTCATCACGAGGGCTGAGGCTGCCTTGATCGCCTCGACAAGGTTGGACGGCGTCACCCTCACCGAGCATGCGCGGGCATGCAAGGAGCCAGAAAAGCGGCTCTATAAGAGACGTGAACGAGCCGAGGCGAGAGTGGCCGCAGCTTTGAGGAACGGTCAAGTCTCGGCAATCTCTTCCGTCTCGGCGTCGAAAAACGGCTCCTGAGCGGTGCTTTAAGGGTGCCAGAGGATCACGGGCCGGTGCGGAGTTCGGGCGGACGGTTCACCCGGTCCCCACCGAAGCCACCATCCGTTCTGAGTCCTTGAGGAGGACACCCAGAGCCCGGCCGTACCGGCCCGTGATCCGACCTGGCAGCCAGTTCGCCCGTTCTCAGAATCGGAGACGCTGTCATGCGCCCGCCTTACCGTCCTCGACCCTGGATCCGCTGCACCTATGGGAGCGCCGTCCGCCGACCCTGCGGAAAGCAGCGCAGGAGACTGCATCACCCGAATACCCGCCGCCGTCTGATCGCTTCGGTCCTTTGGACCTGCGGATGTGCGGTAACCGCGTTGATGGTGCCCGGGATCGCCGAGGCCGCCTCGCAACTGGCTGCCCCGGCCTCGCTGAAGCAGGTCATCACCAACCTGCGCAACGTCATCGTTGGGCTTCTGGTTGGGCTGGCCACCTTGTTCGCCACCATCGGTGGTGTCCGGTACATCCTGGCCGGAGGTGACCCTGCCGAGGTCGAGGCCGCAAAGAAGACGCTGCGATACGCCGCGATCGGCTATGGCGTGGCGGTCCTGGCGCCTGTGCTGGTCAAGATGCTTCAGCAGATCGTCGGCGCCTAGCGATGCGAATTCGCCATCTGCGTCTCCGGCGGGTCAGGCCCTGGCTGCTCCTTGCTATGGGCTTGGCCGGAGCCGTCCTGGTCTTGGGGCCGACGGTGCTGATCGACCAGCCGGAGTCACAATCGGTCGCCTCGTTCTCCGGAGCCAGTCCACCACCCGTCCCTGAGCCAGATCCAAGCGGAGCCCAGACACCGCAACCTACGACTACGAGTGGTTCACCAAGGCCTTCTGCATCACCGTCGGCAGGCGGGCAGTGCCCGGGGCGGCAGAAGACCATCATCGCGCCGGGGGCGGCTACACCGGGGGTCCTGTGTGAGGTGTCGCCTGGACGATGGGAACCAGCTCCGACCTCGCCCACCCCGTCGCCGCAACAGAGCCCGGCGCCAGGTACGAGCCCAGACGAGGACTGTGGGTTTACTGACCTGGGTTGTCACGGCAAGGAGGCGGTGAACGACTGGCTTCAGGAGTTGATCGAGGCGGCGGCCCGGCCCGTGTTCAACATGTTGGGCTCCACGGTGCTAGGCACGCCCGAGCTGAAGTCTCAGGACATGGCGCGAGCACGGCAGTTGTGGGGCGTGTCGCAGACCATCGCCAACACGTGCTTCGTGCTGGTGGTCTCGGCCGCCGGGATCCTCATCATGGCCGGGCAGTCCCTTCCCGGGGAGCTCACGCCTCGCCAGTTGCTACCGCGGGTCGTGTTGGCCTTCCTGGCGGCGAACCTCAGCCTGACCTTCCTGGGGTACGGGGTCTCGCTGGCCAATGGCCTGGCCCAAGCGTTCCTGGACGGCGGTCCCGAGAAGATCAATGCCCGGGTGCTCGCCGACACTCTCGTCGGCAGTGTTCTCACATCGGTGGCCACCGGTGGGGCGTTCCTGCCGCTGGTGGCTCTGGTGGTGATCGGGCTCGCGGTGTGCGTGGCCTTCATCTACGTCGCCCGGCTCGCGATCACGATGGTTCTCGTCGCGATCGCGCCGCTGGCCTTGATGTTCCACGCCTTGCCGATGACCGATGGCCTGGCGCGGTTCTGGTGGCGGGGCATCTCCGGAATCCTGGCGATCCAGGTCTGCCAGGCCCTCGTACTCGTCACCGCGGTCCAGTTGCTCTTCACCGAGACCAAGGACACCAGTGGTGACTTCGCCGGTGTTCCGACCAAGAACGACCTGACCGACCTTCTGCTTGCCATCTGCTTGTTGTGGGTGCTGATCCGCATTCCGGCATGGGTGGCGCGAACGATCTGGCGTCCGGCGCAGCCTCGGATGCTCGGCCAGATGGCCAAGACATTCCTGATCTATCGCGGAGTCGGTGCGCTGATGAGCAAGGTCGGCCGCTCATCGGCGCTCAGAAGCGGGGCCGACCAGCGCCCTGGGCGCGGCAGGGCAGTACCGATCGGCACCAGGGAGCGCAAGCGGCGTAGACCTGCCCCGCTTCCCACGAATCCGCGTTCCCCTTCAGCTCCGCAAGGGCCATCTCCCTCCGGCGGCCCTGAGACCACACCGACGCCCGGAGGACGCCCCGTGCAACTGACCTTGCCAATCCCGCACGATTCCGAGACCAAGCCCACCGCCAAGAAGCGGCCGGTGCAGTTGGCTCTGCCGATCCCTGCTCCGCGCGTAGCGCCACGGCCCGCGCCACCACCGCTTCCGACTCGGCCGTCCGTGCGGTCCCGGCAGCTGATGTTCCCCGGCATGCCGAAGCGGCCCGTGCCGCATCGGCAGATGGCCTTGCGGCTCGACCCGCCCAAGCGAAGCCGGGGGAGGAAGCCGTGACCCGTCAAGAAGATGAGGCCCTGACCGCGAAAATTCCGGCCGACGTCGACCAGCCGGACAAGATTCTGTACGGGTTCACCGCCCGGCAGTTGGCCGTTCTAACGAGCACTGGACTCGTCGCCTCGGGCCTGTATCTGGCTGTGCACAGCTGGCTGCCGTTCGCCGCCGTGATCGCCTCCGTTCTTCCTGTCGTGGCGCTCGGATGTGTGGTGACCGTCGCGCGGCGCGACGGCATGAGCCTGGATCGGTATGTCCTGGCGGCTCTCAGGCATCTCCAGCTGCCTAAGACACGGGTCACCACAGAGTCGGAGGTAGTGGAACCCCCGCCTGGATGGTGTCGGGCACGCGGCCGTCTGCCCTCACCGCTTCGTCTCCCCGTACGCGCCGTTCGCCATGACGGCGTCATGGAGCTGGCCGAGGGCGGGCTCGCTGTCCTGGTACGCGCTGGCACGATCCCCTTCGGCCTGCAAACCCCTGCAGAACAGGCCGCCCTGGTGGCGGTGTTCGGGCGGTGGCTGAACTCCTTGGACGTTCCAGTACAGATCTTGGTCCGTACCCGGGCGGTAGATCTGTCCGGCCTGAGCGAGCACTTCGCCACTGCGGCCGCCGGTCTGGCGGAGCCGGCCTTGGAGCGCGCCGCCCATGATCATGCTGGCTTCCTCGCCGAACTGAACCAGGTACGAGATCTGCTGATCCGCGAGGTTCTCATCGTTCTCCAGAGCGGCGCCGGACAACAGCCTTCCGCCGCGCTTCCGTCATGGCGGTCTCGAAGCCGGAAGAGGCTCCGGGATTCCGGTGCAGCCGTGGTGATGCGTCAGGCCGAAGAGGCCGCTCGTGCCCTCTCCGTACTCGGCTTGACCACAGGTGTGCTGGACGCCTCCGAGTGCGTCGGCGTGCTGGCCGAGGCGCTATCCCCAGGCGGGCCCCACCCTGTGGATATCGCTGGCCCCGACGAAGTGATCACCGCCGAGGAGGCCAACTCATGAAGCTCTTCAGCACTCTCCGTTCGGAAGCGCAGCCGCCCGCGGACCTCACCGCCGGATCCGAGACGGAAAGCGCAGCGAGCGCCGAAGGGGTACCCGGACCATCAGCGCTTCGGGTTGGCGCCAAGGTCGTGGAGTTGCCCGGCGGGGTGTGCAGCTCCTTCGCGGTGGCCGGCTACCCGCGAGAAGTCAGCGCGGGCTGGCTGGAGCCCTTGCTCACCTATCCCGGTCGGCTGGATGTCTCGCTTCACATCGAGCCGATCCCGCCACTCGTGGCGGCGCAGAGGCTGCGGCGCCAGCTTGCCCGCCTGGAATCGACGTCCCGTACAAACGCCGAACACGGCCGCTTGGCCGATTTTGCCGCAGAGGCCGCCGCCGATGACGCCGCCGACCTTGCAGCATCTCTCGCGCGCGGCCATGGCCGCTTGTTCCGCGTCGGCCTGTATCTGACGATCCACGCTGCCGACCGCACCGAGTTGGAGGCGGAGTCGCAGCGGGTACGGGCGCTGGCTGCCTCGTTGCTGCTGGACGCCCAGCCCACCACCTTTCGCGCGCTTCAAGGTTGGGTCGCCACGCTGCCGCTGGGGACCGACAGGGTGAAGACGCGGCGCGCCTTCGACACTGCCGCGTTGTCGGCCGCCTTCCCGTTCACTTCGCCCGACCTCCAGCCACGGGTGCAGGAAACGCCGGTGCTGTACGGGCTTAACGCGCACTCGTCGGGGGTGGTGCTGTGGGATCGGTTCGCCCAGGACAACCACAACTCGGTGACGATCGCGCGTTCCGGAGCGGGCAAGTCCTACTTCACCAAGCTGGAGATTCTGCGGCTGCTCTACCAAGGCGTCGAGGTCGCCGTCATCGACCCCGAAGACGAGTACCGTCGTCTGGCCCACGCGGTCGGCGGGACCCACATCGGTCTCGGCGCCCCGCAGGTGCGTTTCAACCCGCTCGACCTTCCGCTCAGGCAGGACAGCGACACCCTGACGCGGCGGACACTGTTCGTCCAGACGCTGGTGGCCGCGATGCTCGGCCAGGACCTGACGCCTGCTTCGCGAGCGGTGCTGGACCGGGCCCTGATCGCCGCTTACGCAGCGCGCGGCATCACCAACGATCCAGCCACCTGGGAACGCCCCGCCCCACTGCTCGCCGACCTGGCCGCCCAACTCGACCTTGCTGTTCAAACGGGCGACCGCGAAGCGGCAGACCTCGCCGCCAGGCTCGCCCCGTACGTCACCGGTTCCTACAGCGGGCTGTTCTCCGGCCCGACCACCACCCAACCGAACGGGTCGCTCATCGTGTTCTCGCTGCGCGACCTTCCGGACGAAATTCGGCCTGTCGGAATGCTGCTCGCCCTCGATGCGGTCTGGCGGCGCGTGGCCAATCCGGCCGACCGGCGCAGACGGCTGGTGGTCGTGGACGAGGCCTGGACCCTCATGCACCACCCGGCGGGCGCCCAGTTCCTCTACCGGCTCGCGAAGTCGGCACGAAAGCACTGGGCGGGCTTGGCGGTGGTCACCCAGGACGCCGCCGACCTGCTGTCCTCCGACCTGGGTCGCGCGGTGATCGCCAACTCCGCGACCCAAGTCCTGCTGCGCCAGGCGCCGCAAGTCATCGACGAGATCGCGGCGGCCTTCGACCTGACCGAAGGGGAGAAGGCGTATCTGCTGGCCGCCGACCGAGGCGAGGGCCTGCTGTGCGGCTCCGGCAACAGCAGCGATCGGGCGGCCTTCTGCGCCCAAGCGAGCGCCTACGAGAACGCACTCGCCACCACCGATCCCGCCGAGCTGGCCGACATGGACAACGATGAAGGAGCCGACCCGCTGTGACCTTTCACTCGCGTTCCCTCACCGGTGCCGGCCCCTGGGTCGACCTCATCGAGGACCTGATCGATGATCCCGGCCACCTGGCCGCCCGCGCTTCCTGGTACAGCCTGGTCCTCATCGTGACGACCTTCACCGGAGCCGCGGTACTCGCCGGAGTACGGTCACTGCTCTGGCGCTGGCGCAACAACCGCCTCACCGAAGGCGCACGGTTGATCGAGATCGCCCTACCGCCGAACGTGGAAGAGAGCAGCGCCGCCGCCTGGTGGTCCCACCTGGCCGGGCTGGCATCACCCTGGTGGAAACGAGCGCTGTACGGCCAGCCGCATTTGGCCTGGGAATTCGTCGCGGACGTCAAGGGCCTGCGCGTCCAGATTTAGGTCCCCGGCACGGTCCCGCCCGGCCTGGTGGAGAAGACCATCCGCTCGGCTTGGCCTGGAGCCACCCTGACCACCACGCCCTCCGCTGCGCCGATCCCGATCGACGCATCCTCGACCGGCGGGCGCCTGGTAGTGGCCCGGCCTGAGCATTTCCCGCTGAACACCGAGCACAAGTCCGACCCGTTGCGGGCACTTCTTGGGGCCGCATCCGGCCTTGAGCAGGGCGAACACCTGGCCGTACAAGTGCTGGCTCGACCGGCCACCGGGCGGCGGTTGTGGCGCGCGCACAGAGCCGCGTCCGCCCTGCGCGGAGGTCGATCGACCGCGCTGCAAGGCGCTGCGTTCGACGTCCTCGTCCCAGGCGGCTCCGGCCATAGGCAGCCGGGTGAGCTGGCTCGGGTACACCCCGAACGCGCCGAGCAGGTACGCGCGATCCTCGCCAAGGCGAGCCAGCCGCGATACGAAGTCCAGATCCTTTACGCGGTGGCGACCAGCCGCCGCCAAGACCGCGCTGCCCAGGGTTGGCTGCGCGGTCACGCACACGAACTCGCCTCGACGTTCGCCCTGTTCACCTCGGGCAACCAGTACCTACGCCGCAGGCGAGTGCACGAGCCCTCAGCCCGCCTCGCAGCCCGCCGTCTGGGCCGCGGGTATCTCCTGTCGGTAGCCGAGCTGGCCGCGCTCGCGCACCTTCCCTATGACCCGAGCGCTCCGGGTGTGACACGCGCGGGCGCTTCTCCTGTCGCGCCGTCACCTGCCGTTCCGTCCACTGGCACCAACGGCCAAGAGGCGGTGCGGATCCTGGGCGATGCGGAGGCCGGGGCGCCTCGGCCGGTCGCGCTCACCGTCGCCGGCGCCCGCCAGCACTTGCACGTGATCGGCCAGACCGGCGTAGGAAAGTCGACCTTCCTTGCCAACCTCATCTTGTCCGACGCTCACGCTGGCCGCGGTGCACTGGTGATCGATCCCAAGGGCGATCTGATCAGCGAGGTCCTCGACCGGCTGCCTGAACGGGCGATAGGGCGGACAGTGGTGTTCGATCCTTTGCAGGCTGGTCCGCCACCATGCTTGAACGTGCTCGCCGGACCCGATCCTTCGTTCGCGGCCGAGTCGATCGTCACCACGTTCCGCCGTTGCTTCTCCTCGGCCTGGGGACCGCGGCTAGACGACCTCATGCGCTCGGCGTGCCTCACCCTCACGCGAGTGCACGGCGACAAGGCGACCCTGGCGCAGGTGCCCCCGCTCCTCACCGACTCCGGATTTCGGCGCGAGGTGACCGGCAAGCTGAAAGACGAACTCCTGTCGGGGTTCTGGGCCTCCTATGACGAACTGTCCCCGGCTGCGCGCGCGGCGGTGGTGAGCCCAGTCATGAACAAGCTCCGCGCGGTCCTACTACGCCCGTTCGTACGCGACGCGCTCTCCGGCACGGCCTCCACCGTGGATCTCAGGCGAGTCTTGGAGGGCGGCGGCCTCGTACTGGCCCGGATCCCCAAGGGCGTCCTCGGGGAAGATGCGGCCCGATTGTTCGGCTCATTGCTGCTCGCCCATGCGTGGCAGGCGATAACGCCCCGCGCCAAGCAAGCGGAGCACGCGCGTAAGGACGTCGCCGCCTACGTCGACGAGGCGCACAACTTCCTCAACCTGCCGGGCTCCATCTCCGACATCTTGGCCGAGGCTCGCGCCTACCGCTTCTCCCTCGTCCTGGCCCACCAGCACCTCTCGCAGTTGCCCAAGGACCTGCGAGAGGCCGTGTCGGCCGATGCGCGCAACAAGATCTACTTCGCCGTGTCGCCCGAGGACGCGGCGACTCTCTCCCATCACGTCTCGCCCTTGATCTCCCAGTACGACCTATCCCATCTGGGTGCCTACCAGGCGGCAGGGCGAATCGTCACCAACAGCGCCAGCTCTGC
This sequence comes from Actinomadura sp. 9N407, assembly GCF_044326315.1. Classification (NCBI taxonomy): domain Bacteria; kingdom Bacillati; phylum Actinomycetota; class Actinomycetes; order Streptosporangiales; family Thermomonosporaceae; genus Actinomadura; species Actinomadura sp. 9N407. The sequence continues at coordinate 66,982 of NZ_JBIRAW010000012.1, forward strand.
GGCGTTCACCTTCCGCACCCGTCCGCTGGCCGATGCGGTACCCGCACGAGCCGAGGCGGTAAGGGCCGCGTCGGCTGAACGGTTCGCCGCACGGCCTGAACGCCTGCTGCCGACGGCTCGACCTCGCACGCTCACCGACCGCGCGGAGGAGGAGTAATGCCCAGGCCCGCCAACCGTCTACGAGGTGTTCGGCGCCGTCCGCCCAGAATGACCCCCGAGCTGTTGGCCGATGTGGCCTGTCGGCTCACCAACCGGGATCGAGCCATCCTCGACCTGGTGTGGAAACACCGCGTTCTCACAACGCAGCAGCTCACCGCTTACTTCTTCCCGAGCCAATCTCGATGCCAGCAGCGGCTTCGCGTACTGCACCGGCTCCACACCATGCTGAGGTTCCAACCCTGGGCACCGGTCGGCGCAGAGCCCGCGCACTGGGTGCTGGGTCCGGCAGGCGCTCACATCCTGGCCGTACAGCGCGGGTTCCGCCCGCGCGAGCTGGGCTACCGCCAAGACACCGCCCTTGACATCGCGGTATCTCCCCGGTTGGGCCACCAGATCGGCGTGAACGACTTCTTCGTTCGCCTGCACGCCTACTCCCGGCACCGCGCCGACGGGTCCGCCCTGCTCAAGTGGCTACCTGAACGCGAGTGCGCCTCCGTCCACGGAGATCACGTCCGTCCCGACGCTTTTGGCCGCTGGTCCGAGGTAAGAGACCGCCGGTCGCCGGCCGCCCCGCCAAGGCGATTCGAGTTCTTTCTCGAACACGACACCGGTAGTGAAACCCTTGCCCGGGTCACAAGGAAGCTCGACGGATACGTCTCGCTCGCTCAAGCCACCGGCTCCATCACGCCCGTCCTGTTCTGGTTGCCCAGCCCGGCCCGCGAGGCCAACCTCCGCCAACTCCTCGCCACCCCTCGTATCCCGGTCGCCACCGCCGTACACACCCCTTCAACGTCAGCCGAAGGGCCAGCCGGTGCCGTATGGCTTCCGGCTGGGATCTCCGGGCCGCGACAACGGCTCGCCGCGCTCGCCGATGCCTGGGAGTACGCGCCGAATCCGACCGGCGCCTTCCCTGACGAAGACTGATGCCGCTGATCATCGGCGTCATCGTCGCCGTGTTCCTCCTCCTGGTCGTCTTCATCAGCGCGCTCGGAGCCGTCACCTCGGGCGGCGGGGACTCGATCTGCCAACCCGGACCCGGCAGCGCGGCCACCGACGACATCCCGCCCGCCTACCTGGCGCTCTATCAGAAGGCGGGAACGCAGTACGGCATCGGATGGAACGTCCTGGCGGCGATCGGAGACACCGAGTCCGACCACGGCCGAGGCCGAGAGCCAGGCATCCGATCGGGAACCAACGAGGCCGGGGCGGCAGGGCCGATGCAGTTCATACCGGGTACCTGGCGCGCCTACGCAGTGGACGGCAACGGGGACGGACACGAGAACATCTATGACCCGGCAGACGCGATACCGTCCGCCGCCCGACTGCTGAAGGCCAACGGCGCGCCCGCCCGGATGGAACGCGCGCTCTTTCGCTACAACCATGCGAACTGGTACGTGAAGAAAGTCCTGCGACGAGCCGCCGAGTACGCACGTGACGGTGATTCATCGGCCTGCGCGGGCGGGCTGATCCCCGCCTCGGGACAAGCGAGGGTGGCGGTACAGGCGGCCCTTCGCTGGATCGGAACGCCCTACTCGTGGGGTGGCGGTGGCCCTGGCGGCCCGTCGGAAGGCTTCGGGAGAGGTGCTGGCATTGTCGGTTTCGACTGCTCCAGCCTTGTCCAGCACGCTTGGCACAAGGCGGGGATCTCCATCGCGCGTACTTCTCAAGAACAGTGGCGGACCTTGCCGCACGTGCCGACCGGACAAGCACAACCCGGCGATCTCGTCTTCTTCGCAGGTTCTCTGGGCAGCCGCAACGCGCCCGGTCATGTCGGGATGGTGATCGGTGGTGGCCGCATGGTGGAGGCGCCCCGTACGGGCCTACGCGTCCGTGTCGCCACCATCGGCACCCGCTCTGACCTGGTCGGCTATGCCCGACCCGTACAGCGCCGCTGACGGCCTTACGGGGCCGCCACCGGGGCGGCGCCGGTGCGCACCGCCCAGCCTCGTCAGCGCGCGTACGCGGCGGTCACGGTGCCGGTCTGTGGAGAGCCGGACGGCGCCCGCCGCATCGGGCGGACGCCGACATAGAAGGGGTATTACCAGGCCACCGGCCTAGTAGCGGTACGGCTCCGTCATGTCGCCTTTGGGCTGGTGATCTCATCCAGATGCGCGGTCGCGCGGTAGAAGGCCCGAGTGGCCTCGATCCGGGCGCGCGCGAATTCCTGCTCGATCGGGCACGCATGACGTGGAATCGACTGATCGATCAACGCACGGCGGGCGGCATCACGCGTCCGAGCCAGGGCCTCGGCAGGATCGGCGCCGTCGTTATCGATCAACGAGACGGCCCGCTGCCACCATCCGGCGACCGTGCGCGCGGAAACCACCGTCACCACGGCGACCGCCTCCAGCGGGTCGCCGTTGTCCAACGTCGCGACCAGCCGTGCCTCGGCCTGACCGCGCGAATCGGCCGTCTCGTCGGCGCGGTCACGTACGTACTCCTCGTAAACCGGCATGCCGGTTTCTCCTTTCGGTTCTTCCGTGTGATGGGAACGGGCGGGCTCGGGGCCGCCGCCCGTAGGCGGGGGCTCGGGGACCGCCACGGCGCCCCGTCGGATGCCCGTTCCGATGGGGCCACCGGGTTAGCGCCATGACGCCGTGACGTCCGCTGACATGGCCATACAGGCCCGTCATGCGGTAGGGGCGGAACCGGTCACCGGTCCCGCCCCTACGGTCACGTCAGGCGTCCTGCGCCGCGCGCGTGTCGGCGGCGGGACCGGCCTGGGCGGCGGCGCCGTTCGTTGCGGGTGTGGCGGCGCGGTAACGGGCGGGGCGTTCGTTGGTCAGGACGGCATCGCCGTTCTTGACCAGGGTGTCCAGGGCGTTGGCAACGGCACCGGACGACCGGTCCAGGACTTTGGCGATGTCGCCGGGGGTGAAGTCGGCGTCCGGGTGGGCCTTCAGGTGGGCGATCACCTCGGGCCGCAGCGGGCGGGGGGCGGCACGGTGCCCACCGTTACGGGTACCGCCGTTCCCGCCCCCGTTGCCACCCGTGCTGGTGCGGGCGGGGGTGGCCTTGGACGCGCGCCGGACGTTGCCGGTCTCGGCGAACACGCGTTCCAGCCCGGCCTCGGTGGCCGCGTCATCCCCGGCCACCACCGCCGCGTAAGTGGTGGTGACCGCCGCTAGGAGGTCGGCCAGCGCCCGGCGGGTGTCCTCGGCCGTCCGGCGCTGTGTCAGCTCGGCCAGGACCTTGGCGCGCCGCGCCTCCTCCTCGGCCACCGCTGCGCGCAGTTCGGCCTCGGCAGCCGCCCGCCGTTCGGCCTCTTCCTGCATGATCCGCATCGCTTCCGCGATCGCCTCGGGGGACACACCCGCCGCCGCTTCCTCTGGGCTGTCGGTCTCGGTGTGCTGGTCGCCCGTGTCCGCCGGGGCGGCGGGTGCCCACGTGTCCGGCAGGGCGCGGCCGTTCTCGGCCTTCCCGCCCGCCGTACGCGTCACGTGCCCGAGGGCGTCCAGGGATGCCAGTTCCGACTTCACGACCGCCCGCGTTAGCCCGGTCGTTTCGGCGATCTTCGGAACGGTCGCGCCTGGGTCGGACGCCACGGCGCCCCACACGGCGGCGCCCGTACCGCCCAACCCTGCGGGGGTGGCCGGGGCGGTTGCGGCGCCGTCAGCGGGAACGGTGGCGGCGGCGGTCGCGTCCGTGGCGGTGGTGATGTTCTTCGCGGCCATTTCATGACTCCTTTTCGTTGTACCGGCGGCGGCATTTCCGCCGCCGGTATTCCGTTGCCGTGTTCTGTTTTGTTGTCACCACCATTTCTCGACACGGAATCGACCTCAAGCCCCGCGCCCCGATTTTTACATCACCCCACTGGCTGAACAGCCTTACCGATTCCGCAATTCAAAACCGAATTTACCTAGAGGTCGCATGAGCGCCTTGACATCGCACGCTGGGGCGGATTTGCCGCGCGGCCGCAATCACGACCGACCTTCTTCTCCGCGATCGCGGCACCTTCGACGGCGACCGTGGGACTCGACCCACCTCAGACAGGAGCGGGACTGCAACTGCTCTGAGCGCCGGCGTTGGGGAGGGAGGATGGGAGTGGATGGACAGAAACGACCGCTGCCCGAGGGGAGGGAGCCTGGAGTGTCCCTCGAATCGCACATCACATCGCATTAGGACTCACCTGTATTGGCGAGTCGGGCCCACGGGACGGATACCCAGATGGCCGCCACCCTGCAGAGACGCGGGCCGCCGGGTGTCCTCTTCATAAGGAGGAGCCCGGACAGGAGACCGAAGAGGAGACGGAGAAGGAGACCCGAAAACGAAGATCAGAGGGCCTCGGCCTGCTTCTGCCCACAAGGGGAGAAGCAGCCCAGATAAGGAGAAGGCTCCGCCCGTCTCACTGACGGGCGGAGCCTCGGGGCGGGGCTCGTCTATCCTGAACCCCGAGGACCCAGCCTGGTATCGACAGGCTGGGCCCTCCTATGACACCAGCGAGATCTCCTGGTCGACGTCGGTCTCACCGGTGGCGGTGAGGCTGACGTCAGCCCAGACGGTGTGTCCCAGCTGGGCGCTCCCGTGCGTACCGATCGCCACGGCGAGCTTGGACACGATCAGCAGGCCCTTCCCTCCGCATTGGAGGTCCGTGTCCGTACGCTCCGTGCAGACTGTGGGGACACCCCCGCCGCCCAGGTCGGTGACGCCGATGTACGCCAGCTCGGCCAGCGTGACTTCGAGGCCGAACCAGCCATGATGCTCGCCTGAGCGCGTATGCCGGATGGCATTTGCTGCCAGCTCGGCCACCACCACCGCCACATCTTCCTCACGCCCGCTCCCCGCGAAGAGGGACGCCGCGAACACCCGCGCCGAGGTCACCTGATCAGGCCGCCCCGAGTACGCCCGACGCCACCGCATCGGCTCCGCCGACCACAGCCATTCAGCCGCAGAGCCCTGGCGCCACTTGTGCTGTCGCATTCTCGCGATTCCTCCTTTTCATTGCCGCCCGCCGCCGAAAATCGGCCCGATTGACACGCGCGGCCCGGAATCCATCAACCATCAACTCGCACCGGGAGGTCAAGTCCAGCATTCTCCGGCTTTTCTGCATCACAAGCCAGGCAAACGCAGCTGGCATATCCGCTGGCCTCCCGTTGGAGGCCACGCTTGCCCCTCCTCTACAAGGAATGGTGGCCGAGTGTTCGAGCGACTTGTTCACGTACGAGCTGATCAGGGCTGGCCTATTGGCTCGCCGGGTTCCAGGTGACGTATGAGCCCTACTTCCTCCGTCTGAGGCACCTTCGAAGGAGGGCGAACAGCACTGTTCAAGCCGGAACAGGCTCCAGTTCGGCCCAAACGACTTTTCCGCCCTCCGTAAGGGGGCGGGTTCCCCAGCGCGTCACGAGTTGCTCCATGAGCAGGAGCCCCCGTCCCGACTCGGCGGCGTAGTTCGCGGGCTGGAGCACGGGGAGCGCGTCGCTGCGATCCCAAGCCTCTACCACGGGCTGACCGGCCAGCAGGTACGCCCTGACGATCACGAGGTCGCCTTTGGCGGAGCCGTGCCGGACGGCGTTGGTCGCGAGCTCGCTGATCACTGTTCGCGCGATGTGGTCTTCGAGGCCCCAGGCTCCGAAGACCTTCGCGACGAAGTCGCGGGCCTGCTTGATCGCCTCGGGGATGGCTTGGATCACGATGGATTGCGGTGCGTCAGACGTCTCGATCATGAGGGGCCTTCGGTCGGTCGGCTTTCATGAACATTCAGCCACTCGACCTATGCCCTGCGTCACAAAGCGCAGGTGACACACGACAACCTTGCCGAGGTGAACCTCTCCTAGTTGGTAGCCAGTTGAGTGCGGCTTGAGAGACGATGACGCCATGACACCGCGTCGCAACAGGGCGAAGGTCAGTCACACCCTCCTGGCGTTCGGCCGCCGGTTCCGCAAGTACCGCGAAGCGAAGGGCTGGTCACAGGAGAACGCCGCCAAGCGGGCCAACAACGGGCAGGGCGTGACACCTCAGTACATCGGCATGGTCGAGACGGGCCGGACACGCTGCACCTACGAGTTCGCCGAGACCATGGATCAAGAGTTCGGCGCTGAGGGAGCGCTACTGGATCTGTGGGACGACCTGGTGAAGGACGCGGCCTTCCCGGTCTGGTTCGACTGGCCCAGCATCGAGGAGACGGCCGACGAGCTCGTTTCCTACAGCCTGTCGCTCGTGCACGGCCTCCTTCAGACTCCGGACTACGCCAAAGTCCTGCTGTACGGCGACCAAGAGGCAGTGGACGCCCGCATGAGGCGGCAGGAGATCCTCGTCAGGAAGGAACCGCCCCCGCCTGGTTGCACGTTCCTCATCGACGAGGGGGTGTTGCTGCGCGAGGTCGGCAACCCCAAGATCATGAAGGAGCAGCTCGAGCGCCTGGCACTCGCCCCCGAAGGGTCCGTATCGGTGCAAGTCGTACCTATGCGGGGAGACCACCTCGGTAACATCGGCTCGTTCACGATCGCCAACCTGGATGACCTGCGGGAAGTCGCCTATGTGGAGAGTGTGGCGCGCGGCTTCACCATGGAGGACAGTGACGACCTGTCCACGATGCGACGAGCGCTCCGAGAGATCCGCTCGCGAGCGCTTCCCACGAACATGTCGATTGATCTGATTCGCAGAACGGCGGAAGAACGATGGAGTTGAACAACGGCCAGTGGCGTAAGAGCAGCCACAGCGGCGGCAACGGCGGCGAGTGTGTTGAGCTGGCCGGCCTCCCCCACGTGGTGGCCATCCGTGACAGCAAGGACCCCGACGGTCCCAGGCTCGCACTCGACCGGAACGTCTTCCGGGCGTTCCTGGCACACATCAAGCAGTAACCCCCGTGACAGAGCGCCCAGTCCTCGATAGGGCTGGGCCTCTGCTTCTTTGATCGGTGCCACATTTACCTATGGGCTCGACTCCCTCAGGGGGGTGCATCACCATAGGCGCCATGACCTTGGCGCTGCACTGGTGGAGGCGCGTGGCTACACCAGCATCAGCATGGCTGTTGGTTGCAGTCGGCCTGCTTGTTGCCGTGGTGTTCCTCCCCCGAATGCTCGTCACGATCGACGTGGGAGGCACGCAGGCCACCCAGATGCCTCCAACTGCTAAAGCGACCGCGGTCAACCAAGCCCGTAGCGCCCTCCTGCAGGTGATCGGAGGCGCGGCGCTGCTCGCTGGCGCGTACTTCACCTGGCGGCAACTGCGACACACGGTGAGCGACAGCCGCGATCAGCGCACACTTGAGCGCCAAGCGCACACCACATCGCTGTTCAACAGCGCCGTTGAGCATCTCGGCAGCAGCGAGCCGCAAATCCGGCTCGGGGGGGTCTACGCCCTGGACCGGATCGGGCGTGACTCAACTGCTGATCGCGAGGCGATCGTGAATATCCTGGCCGCCTACATCCGGACGCGGTCACAGTGGCCTCCACCTGCGCAGGACCGCTTCGCAGCCGAGCGTCCCATAGACCAGGTGCCACCCCTGAGGGTCCGCGCGGTGGACGTGCAAGCAGCGCTCGCAGTCCTAGGAAGGTGGGGCCCCGTGGAAGCAGACCATGACGACTGGCCGACCGCCGATCTGACGGATACCGATCTTCGCATGGGCAACCTCGCAGGAGCCCACCTCTGGCGAGTTCGCCTGCGCGGCGCCAACTTGGCTCGGGCCAACCTTCGCGGTGCAGACCTTCGCGGCGCCGATCTGGAAGAAGCGGTTCTTGACGAAGCAGATGTTCGGGATGCCATAGCGGATGAGACGACATGGTGGCCTGCAGGATTCAGCCCAGAAACCGCTGGCGTGCAAATCAACAGCAGGTAGTACGGCCAGCGAGCCGTTGCAAACGCCCTCGTCGTCGACTTCGCCCTCGAACGTGACTCGCCCGTCACTGGCATCGACACCGGGACGATCCGCCGGATGGCTCGCGAGGGGTTCATGACCTTGGCCGCAGCCATCATCCGCTCCCGGCCGATCAGGTGACCTGACTGTCTATCTTGCTCAGGCCGATCCAGCATCCGCAAAGGACCCGATGACACCGTCCGCTCTGTCCTGTTCGCGCGAAACTGTCGGTGTTCACTCGGACCCGTCGGTGCTCGTGTCGGTGTCCACGTCAACCTGTCGTGTGATGACCATGACCTCCGAGCATCGCTGTTGTCGGCGGATCTGTTGTCCTGGGGTTGGCGGACCTTCTGTCCAGTAGTTGGCGGAGTTGTTGTCCGGTCTCCACGAACCTGGCCACGTCGCTTCGAAGCTCGCCACATGCGCGCAACAGCGCGGAGTCTTTGTCAGTGGGTACGCAGACTCGATGTCAGCGATGTGCCGTCGTACCATCCGCGCTCGGCGGTGCGGGCGGACGTTGTGCGGGGAGGATCTCGTCGCTCAACGATTGGTTCGTCAGCGGCGGCCGCTACCGTCACGGGACATGACGGACAGGGAGGCACGCCAGCAGGCGCATCGGGAGTGGACCGCCCGGCTGCGCGCCTGGGCAGACACGCAGGGCATCAGCATCAACCAACGCGGCCGGATCCCCGAGCAGGCCAAGGCGGCCTACATCGAGGCGACCGGCGACGACATCAGCGACATCCTCGCCCGGCTGCCACCGCCGCCTGCACCACCTGCGGCGTACGCCTGGCTGACCGAGACCTTCCACTGGCAGGCCTGGTACGGCGCACAGACCCATGCACTGACCTGGATCAGCGGCGTCGACCCGGCCGAGGTGTTCGCTGCGTATCCCGCCGCCGAGCACCTCGGCGAGCATCGGCTCGCCGACGTGGAAGCCATGCAGGGCCGCGGTCTCGCCGGCGGCGCCCGGATCGGTGATTGGACCTTCCTGTACCTGCCGGGCGAATGGCGAACGGCCTCGCTGGAAGACGCACCCCGCATCAGCCGGGAGCTGGACGCCACCGTCGTCACGTTCTGGCAGATCGGATCCCACCGTGACCGGTTCGGCTACGCCCGCGACGGAGACCTCAAGGTCGAGTTCGACCCGTTGTTCCCCGACGACCGGTACGGAACCGAGCCGAACCTGCTGACCGAGGAAATGAACCAAGCGGGCCTGCTGCCGGTCATCGAGGGCGAACCCCCCAACCACTCACCCCTGAGAGCCTTGGAGGTGGCTCGGCTGATCACCGGAGTGCACATCGACCCCGAGGTGCTCGACGGGCGGTTCCAATGGGCGCTCCTCCTAGCCAACGACAGAGGTGGCCGCTGACGCTCGTTCGAGGCACGAGACTGACGGAATCTCGACGTTCAACACCCATCCTGGTCCGCCTGCCTTGGACCGCGCCTGCCCGACCTGAACGCGAAGGACCCTCCGCGATGAGTTCACTCCTGGCCGCCTCAACGCGCGTCTCCGCGCTTCGGCTCGTCACCATCGACACGTTCGCGCGGACGACGGCGCTCGGCGTTGTTCAGCTCAACCTGTCGGAACTCAGGTCGGCGCATCCCGGCTCGACAGCTTCAACCGGAACGGACACGCTCAACCGCGGAACCGTCCGTCCGGTCCGTTATCTTCCGCACCGAACGGCGCCCTGATCTACCAGCCATGCCACCGACCTTCCCGGAGGAGCCATGCCCGAGGTGACGCGCGACGACGTCGAGTGGGTCGATGACGATGAGACGCTCGGCGAGGTTTTCTGTCTCACCTTCATCAAGGACGTCGACGAGACCGAGGCGCTGTCACGCTTGGGTGCCCTCCCAGACACGCTCCGCCCCCGCACCCTGGAGGAGGCGCGCGAAGCGAATGGCTCCTACGAGGCGGGCTACCCGGAGTTCGCGTTCGCGCTGAACCTCGGCACCTGGACGGTATTGATCGAGCCCGACGGCTGTCTGGGCTCGCTCACCGGGCCCTTGACGGCGCTGTCCCGGGGCACCGAGGCCGTCTCGGTACAGCGGCACGAATACGATGAACACGCCTTCCGCTACGCCGTCGACGGCACGCTGGTCACCGGCTTCGAGCCCACCTGGCCCCATCACCGCTGGGGCAGCGAGCCTGACCGCCTGCTCGGGAAGATGCGCGTGGCAGGCCTGGACCCAGACACCAAAGACGACGCCGAAGACGACTACGTGTCCAGCCCCTACGTCCCGGCCCTCCTCCTGGCGGGCCTGATCACCGGCGCCGTCCCGCATCCGGACGTCCTGGCCGCAGAGCCCCTGTCCGCCGAGATCGAACCCTGGTTCAGCACTGCTCCACCCTCGCTCTCTCTCAGCGATCCAGCCATGATCGCGGCCCTTGAAGCCGCCCCGCCGCACCTGCTCCGCACCGTCGCCGCACGCGAGATCATGCGCCTGGCCACCCTCCTCGACCTCGACGGCACCCCCGGCCTGGCTGAGACTGTCGCCGCAGCCGAGCGCGGCGAGCCCGTCACCGTCTCCCCCGACTCCGAACTCGGCACGCACGTCCGCTCCTGGCTGACACGCTCACGTCAGGCAAGCCGATCACTCAACGACTTCGCCCGCCCCAAGATGAGCGACGACGAGCGGATCGCCACCAACATGCTGGGCTGGTTCGCCGGCGCGTTGAAGGCTGCGTTGTGGCCCGAACCGCACGCCGCTGCCCGCGCCATGCTCTACCCGCTCACCCAGGGCCCTCCCCAACTCCGTGACCCCGCCCAGGAGACCGTCACCCTGCACACCCTCCGCAGCAACCCAGACCCGACGTAGCTGCAAACCCGCTGTCCAAGCCCCCACGCAAGCCCGCGTGCGGGCACTCGGAACGTGGCACGGCGAATTCGTTCATCTTCCGTACCTACGTTGCGATGCACTCGGTCGCAGCGCCGCCAGCCCCCGCCGAATACGACACGGTCGAATACAACAGGGCACCGGTCCGGCGGCGGCGCGGTTGTCGAGCTGGTGGTGCGCGGGCGCGTCGCCGGCGGACGCTGGTCGGCCTCCTGGTGCCGCTCCCGGCCGCCCCGCCGCGCGCCGGAAAATACCGGGACGGACACGAGAAGATCAGCGCGGCGGGGCGGCCCGGGGGCGGCTACGGTGCGCGGACCAGACGGGCGCCGGTGCTCTGGCCGAGCTAGGTCCGACATAACGCATATCTGTTGGCGACGCCTCGTCCGCTGATTCTGGCTGGGACCTGCCCAGGATTCGCGGAACACCCACTGGCTCTGCCTGGCTGACGTCACCCCATCGCGCTGAGCTGTTGGTAGAGGTCTACCGTCCGGCGTTCGGGCTTGGCGGCTCGGTGCTTGAGGACCTCGGATAGCTCGTCAAAGCAGTGATGTACGTCCAGGACGCGTCCGAGATCGGCGTAGAGCTGCATCCGGGAGCGGTAAAGGTGCTCTGCGGTGTCCTCGATGCCCGTTGCCTTCTCCAGATGTGACAGCGCGCGTTCGGGATCGGTCTCGGAGGCGGCCAGCTGGCTCAAGATCCGGACCATGTCGCGGGCTACCCGACGTGAGGCCGCTTGTGCCCAGGCGTGAGGTAGGCCAGCCAGATACGGGCCTGCGTACAACTCGGCGGCGGCCGCGAGCTTCGTGTCCTTCTCGCCGGGGCCGGCGGCGCCCGAGCTGGCCACCAGATCGCGGAACACCCACACATCGCAGGTGATCAACTCGGGATTGAGGCGGTAGCCGTTGGTGGCGATGTTCTGAATCACGAGCTTGCCGTGGCTCGTCGGGCGGCCGAGAGCCTCGCAGATGCGGGCTCTCGCGTCCTTGAGCACGTTCGGGAAGCGATCCGGGCTGAGCTGGACAAGCTCGGGCCAGAGCCGATCCTGCGCATGCGTCCGGGTCACCAGCGTTCTGCGGTTCTCAGCGAGAAGGCCGAGCAGTGCCCGGAGATCCTCACTGCGGGTATGGGCAAGGCCGTTCGGTCCTTCGACCTGGTTCACGCCCATCAGACGGACACGCCCAGGTGGGCTCGGCTCCGCCGTGGCTCCTGCACGCTCCGCAATTTCAGCATCGTCCACGGCGTCGCTCTTCTCGCCGTGTTCTGGTACGGCCACGCGTATGTCTTGCTCGACAGCTGCGCCCATCGCGTGCGGGGTTCGCGGCTCGACGATGCTGGCGTCCTGCTCATCTTCTTCAGGTTCCGTGTCGCGCACATCGTTCTGCTCGGGCTGAACGACAACGGTCCCGGAACGGTCCGCGGGACGACGGCGCCAACCGGTACCGCCGAGCACAATCAGCCCGCGAGAGTTCAGCAGTAGCCAGCTCCCGGCCACCGCGGCTAGGCCGACCATGGTGACCCGGCCAAGTTCGGGCACGTTCTCACCCCTCAGGGCCGAGAACGGTTTCATCCACCCCGCCCCCGGAGCATCCTCTCGCTTGTCCCCAGCGGTGCGAGCCGGAGCCGAGCCAGAAGGGACCGGGGCCGCCCCTGCCGACGAGGAAGGCCTAGGTGACGGCGGAACACCAACTCGGTCCTTACCGTCCCGCCGTGCCTGTCTCTTCTCATGTCCATACGCGTGACCATGTGGGATTGCGGCCTGCCCGTGCGGGCTGGTCCCGGCCGGCCCACGCCGCTTCGGCACGCCAGAACGCCGATTGGTCGAAGCTCGTTGAGAACCGCCCGACGCTCGTTGAGGACGAGTGGAGCGACGAGGTTTCCGGACCGAGTTCCTGGTGGCTGCGCCATAGTCCGCGGGCCTGCCGGTCTGGTGGCTCTTCTTGGTCTCCTGGTCGAGGTTCCGGCACAGCCTGTCCCGGTCATAGAACGTGGCCGCAGCGCCCCCAAGGTTCGGGCACGCGTGCCTCGCCGTCGCACTCGCCTCTGCGGGCGGCATGGCGAGACAAAAGAGCACGCCGCCGACCACAACCCACGAGAGACGCCTCGCCTCAGCCATGAGCTGCACCGGCTCCAGCCCTCACGTCCCCCGCTGGAACGACCACCGGCCGCCTCGGCGGCAGCGCCTTCCCTGATCCCACGGTCACCACAGGGCCCAGCTTCGCCAGGAGCATCCACGATGTGGAGACTGACACACCCTTCTACGGTCCACAGAAGCGCAAATTTCGGGTGGAGCTGATGCGTGTCCTCCGCTGGTAACCACTACTCCCTGGCGTATCGGCGGTGGAGACGGAACCTGGCAGCGGGCCGCAGGCGAGGCAGTGGCCTGCGGGACTGCGGCCCGCGTGGTGCTGGATTCCCTTCTAATGGAGTGGGCTACTCATCGAGGTAGAGCAGTGCGGTGATGGTCTTCTTGCAGATGTCGCAGTGCATCGGGGCTTCCTCGGAGGCGAGGTCGCATTCGACGGTGGTCACCCGGTCGATGACACCCGTCGCGGCCTCGGTGTTCCATGCCTCAGCCCAGCGGCGGGTGTTGGCGAGTAGGTCGTCGACGTAGACGGAGGTCATCTCGTAGAACGCACGGACGCCGTGCTGCTTCATGTAGCGCCAATTGAACTGCAGCGACAGCAGCGCGATCGGGAACGGGTGCTCCACGAGCCCGCGCGCCCACCGTTCGGACACGTCGTCGATGTTGAGACGGGCGGCGCGCTCGTCGAGCAACTGCCACATGCCGCTCTGGTCGTACTCGGCCAGGATGTCATCGAGAAGCTTGCGGGCGGTGGACAAGTTGCCGGTCTTGAGCCGGAACAGCTCGTCGATCGTGGCCGTGGTCTCGGGGTCGGTGCCCTTGCGGGCGGTATCGATGGCCTGTTTGAGCTGGACGGCGTAGGCCGATTCCCAGGACAGACATTCCCCGAAGCTGGACCAGGGGTCGGGGAAGCCTTGCTGCTTGATCGTGGCGAAGATGCGGTCGCCTTGCACACCCATCGGTCACGGACCTCCTGACAGAACTACCCTGTCGGCGCGCACCTCCGGACGAGGTACGCGGCAAGCTCGGCCGCGGGGACCTGCTCCTGTTCACCCAAGTCCAGGTCCTTGACCGCGACAACCCCCGCTTCCCTATCGGCCGCCCCGTAAATCACCGCGAACCGCGCCTTACGGTCGGCGGCCCACTTGAGCTGCTTGGCCAGCTTGCGACTGGCAGCCAGATACACCTCTGTTCGCAGCCCCGCGTCCCGCAGCGCCGAGGCGAACCCCATCACTTCGGCCGCCGTCTCCTCTGCGATCACCGTCAGCGCGACATCCGTTCGCTCAGCCACAACGGCGGCATCTCCCAGCAGCCCGATGATGCGCTCCACCCCCAGTGAGCCGCCGCAGGCCGGAACATCCGGACCGCCCAGAGCGGCGATCAGGCCGTCATAGCGGCCGCCGCTCGCGATCGAACCGGGCATGCCCTCGGCGACCACCTCGAAGATCACGCCGGTGTAGTAATCCAAGCCCCGCACCAGGCTCGGAGTGAACGCGATCCGCGACCGGCCGACCTTGGGGGCAGCCAGCTCCAACAGCCGGCCGATCTCCTCCAGACCGGCCCGGCCATCCTCGCTGTCCTTCAGAACGGCGTGCATCCGCTCCACCGCGTCTTCTGCGGTCAGGTCACCTACCAGCGCCTTGGCGATGTCGGCCGACAGCGACCGGGCCTCGACCAGTTCGGCGGCCACCTTCTCCGGGGCGAGCTTGTCAAGCTTGTCGAGGGTAATCAGCACACCCCCACCCAACTCGGCCGGCACCCCGTACACCTCCAGCAGGCCCATCAGCGCTCGCCGCGAGTTGACCAGCACCTTGAACTCGCCGACCCCGACCGCATCCAGCGCATCGGCAAGGGCGCACACGATCTCAGCATCAGCCAGCGGCGAGGCCGAGCCGACCACGTCCACGTCGCATTGGGCGAACTCGCGGAACCTTCCCCTTCCGGGACGGTCGGCCCGCCACACCGGGCCCATCACGTACCGCTTGTACGGCGTCGGAAGCTGCGAGCCGTAGTTGGCCACCACCCGGGCCAGCGGCACGGTCATGTCGTACCTAAGCGCCAGGTCAGCTTCACCACTGGCCTCGCGCTCGCCCCGGCGCAAGATCTTGAAGATCAGCTTGTCGCCCTCGTCGCCGTACTTGCCGGTCAGCGTCTCCAGCCGCTCGAACGCCGGCGTCTGCAACGGCTCGAACCCGTACCGCTCGAACACCTCACGGATCCGCGCGAACACATGCTCACGCGTCCGCAAGGCACCCGCAAGGAAATCACGGGTACCTGACGGGGGCTCAAACTGTTGTGAAGCCATAGCAACTCCTGACACCGTAACCGAGCATCGTGAAGGCGTCAGTCATGGATACGTCCACATCCGGACGCCCCTGGACCAGCGCCCTTCGATGCTATCTACGCTGTTGGCGGCGTTTACGCTGAACCGCCGCAACATCGACCCTTTACTGGAGAGCAAGCAGGGACCTCGATGAACAGCCGGGCGACCGCGTTACCGTAGGTGCAGACTGCCGACGCCCTGAGCGGCTACGCCCAGATAAGGGCCTTCGTCCTCTTCCTCCAGCGCGCACGTAGCGCGGCAACGGCTGGGCGATCAGCTGCGCAAGCTCTAACCAGACCGCTGCGGGTAAATCCGGAGGACCTCACTCACAGGGCCGGTTGGCGGCGCTCCGCGATCGAACAGGCCGCACCCCTGGCATGGGCCGTACACCTGTGGTGTGCGATCGTTCGCCAGATCTACGCCATCACCGGCAGCGACCTGCCGGGCCCTCCCGTGACCAACACCTTGATCAAGGTCCTTGCGGCCATGGCGTTGCGCCACTATCCACCGCAGCTCCCGCCTCGACCGGGCATCCAGTCGTCGAGATCCAGGACGCTCTTGCCCATCGCGGCCAGTTGACGGACTCTGGCCGAATCGACGCAGGACAATCCATACCTTTCCATCCAAAGCTGATCTTTTCGCTCCAGACTGTCCTCCCCCTGGTCGATACTGGGTTTGCGACTGGTAGCCGGGCCACAAAGCGGGGATGTCGGATGGACGAGCGGGTCAAGGAGCTAGCCGAACGGTCGCCCAACTTCGGGTTTCTGCTGCCGCATGAGCCGCTGCTGGTGGTGTACGGCGCCGGGGCCGAGGCAGCGATCTTCACCGATCCGAACGTCGCCCTGTTCAAGGCTCGCCAGTTCGGCGAGGTACTGGCCACCTACCTGGTGCGCCGCGGCCGGGTCCGGGTCGACGGCGAACGGCAGGTCGATCGGCTCCGTGCGCTCGACCGGGAAGGGTATCTGCACGGCAAGGTCAGCCAGGCGTTCGACCATATCCGGGGCGTCGGCAACCAAGCGGTGCACGCTGGCTTCGCGGTCGACAACAGCCCAGCCGCCCAGCGGACGGCCTTCGAAACCGCCCGGACCTGCTTCCGGTTGGGCGTATGGTTCCATCGGCTGCTGACCGGCTCCCGCGAGCAGATCCCGTTCGTTCCTCCGCAGCCGCCAGATGTGGACGCGGTGGGAAACGCGGCTGAAGCCGCCGACGTCAAGGCGCTCCGCCAAGACATTGAACGCGCTCAGGAGGCACTGGCCCAGGCCCGGCTGACGTACGAGGCGAAGACGTCAAGGCTCCAGGCTGAAGAGGATGCCCGCCGTGCGGCCGAAGCGGAACTGGAGCGGGCGCGCGCCGCGCAGGCCGATCTGACCGTGCTGATCGAGGCCATGCGCGACGAACTGGCCGCCGTTCGCCGCGAGTTTGACCGCAGCAGGCCCACTACGACCCTGGAGCAACGCGAGGAACTGCTTGCCAACGCCGAGAACGCCGCCCGCGAGCCGCTCACCGAAGCGCAGGTCCGCGAGCACCTAGACAGGATGCTGGCGGACGCGGGCTGGTCGGTCCAGAATTCCGGCGTTGGGCTTGACTTGTTCGCGCGCCAGGGCGTCGCGGTGCGCGAGGTCACCACGAAGGTCGGGCGCGCCGACTACATGCTGTACGTCAACCGCAAGCTAGTGGGTGTGATTGAAGCAAAGCGGGAGGGCTCCGACCTTGCCGCCGCCGAGGACCAGGCCGACAGGTACGCGACCAGCCTGACCACCGGCCAGCGGCGGGTGTCCTGGCGACCCGAACTCCCGTTCCGCTATGCGAGCGACGGCGGTGTGACGTGGTTCCGCAACGTCCTCGACCCCAACTCGCGGTCGCGCGTGGTGTCGTTCTTCCATCAGCCGAAGACTCTCGCCCGATGGATGCACGATGCCGACGATGACCCACAGGCACCCACCTACCGGGCCAAGCTACGGCTCCGCCTACCCGAACTGATCACCGCGGACCTGCGTCCCGCGCAAATCGACGCGATCCACGGGTTGGAGCGGTCGCTTGCGATGGGTCGAGAGCGGGCCTTGATCCAGATGGCGACCGGGGCTGGCAAGACCTTCACTGCGGCAACGTTCTCCTACCGTCTCCTGAAGTTCGCCAAGGCGGAACGGATCCTGTTCCTGGTCGACCGCAACAATCTCGGCACCCAAGCCCGCACCGAGTTCGAGAACTACACCACCCCCGACGACGGCCGTAAGTTCACCGAGCTGTACAACGTGCAGCAACTCACCGATAGCGACATGCTGGCCTCCTCCAAGGTGGTGGTGTCCACCATCCAGCGCCTATACCTGGCCCTTTCCGGCAAGACCATCCCGCAGGGAGAGGACCCGGACCTCGACTCCTACGAAGTGGATGACGACCTGGACGTCGCCTACAACCCGCAGTTCCCCCCCGAGGCCTTTGACCTGATTGTCGTGGACGAATGCCACCGCTCCATCTATGGCAAATGGCGGACCGTCCTCGAGTACTTCGACGCGCCGCTCGTCGGCCTCACCGCGACGCCGGTAGCGCAGACCTTTGGGTTCTTCCAGCAGAACCTTGTCAGCGAGTACACCTACGAGCAAGCAGTCGCCGACAACGTCAACGTCGACTTCGACGTCTACCGCATCGAGACTGAGATCTCCGAGTCGGGTGCGCTAATTGAGGCAGGTACCCGGGTACCGGTTCGTGACCGCCGCACACGCATCCAGCGCTACCGCGATCTGGACGACGACTTTCACTACAGCGGTCGCGACGTCGGCGCACGGGTGATCAGCAAGGGTCAGCTCAAGACCGTCATCGAGACGTTCCGCGACCGGCTCTTCACCGAGATTTTCCCGGAACGTGTCAAGGTCCCGTCCGACCGTCGCATGGTGCCGAAGACGCTTATCTTCGCTAAGAACGACGAACACGCTGAGGAAATCGTCACCGCGGTGCGGGACGCCTTCGGCCGCGGTAACGATTTCTGCGCGAAGATCACTCACAAGGCGCGCAAGCCGCACGAACTACTGGCCGCGTTCCGCAACTCGGCGCAGTTGCGGATCGCGGTCACCGTCGACATGATCGCCACCGGCACGGATGTTAAGGCCCTGGAGTGCCTGATCTTCCTGCGGGACGTGCGGAGTTGGGCGTACTTCGAGCAAATGAAGGGACGCGGCGCGCGCACGGTCCCCCTCGCCGAGTTCCAGGCCGTCACCCCCGATATCGGGGAGAAGACCCGGTTCGTCATCGTCGATGCGATCGGCGTCACAAAGAACCCCAAGGTCGACGCTGCCCCGCTCGACCGCGACCCCGCCAAGCGAGAGAGCCTGGCCAAGCTGCTCGCCAAGATCGCGGCTGGTGCCTACACCGATGCCGAGGTCTCCACCCTTGCCTCCCGGCTCTCCCGGCTGGATAAGCAACTGGCCGACCGGCCCACCGACCGCACGGAGATCGAGAAGGTCGCTGGTCGCCCTCTGCACACCATCGTGCGCGGCATGGTCGACGCCGTGTCCGTGGACGCCCAGGAGAACGCAAAGCGTGCCGGCGGAAACGAGGCGGTTCGGAACCTCGTCGAGCAGGCGGTCGAACCTCTCGCCCGAAACCCCGAACTGCGGAAGCGCCTGTTGGAAATCCGCCGGGCCATCGACCTGCTCTACGACGAGGTCAACGCCGACAAGGTCACCCACGCTGGCGCAGTCGTAGATGCCGTGGAAGCCAAGTCGACCATCACGAGCTGGCGAGAGTACCTTGCCGAGAACCGCGACGAGATCACTACTTGGCACGCCGCGTTCGCCCAGCGCGCCAAGCCCCCGCGTGAGGTCTTCGAACAGCTCAAGGCAATCGCCGACCGCATAGCTCGTCCTCCGCGCAGGTGGACCCCCGAACGACTGTGGAAGGCATATGAGCGAGCTGGCCTCGCCGCCCCCCGAGGAGGCGCCCGGCACAGTGTGGCGGACCTGGTCTCCCTGATCCACTTCGAGCTCGGGCTGGACGAGCAGCCGCGCCCCTACGCCTCGGTGGTGGAGGAGCGCTTCGCCAACTGGCTTGCCAGACAGGAGCAATCAGGAGCGCGCTTCACTGCAGACCAGCTGTGGTGGCTGGATAACATCGCCCGGACGACCGCCATGACGGTACGCTTCGACACGGCGGACCTTGACCACGTGCCGTTCAGCAGCCGCGGAGGCACGGACGGCTTCCTCGCCACCTTCGGCGATGACCGGGCTGTGAATATTCTCGATGAACTGGACCGGGACCTGACCGCATGAGCGAACTTCCATATGCATGGACATGGGCAACAATTGGAGAAATTTGCGCAATCAACCCACGCCAATTCAGTGAACCCATTGCCGACGACGAACTCCTCTCTAAGGTCCCTATGGCCGCCGTCCAGGCAGAAACCGGCAAAATGGACGGCACGCAAATCGTCAGATACGCCGACATCAAAAAGAAGACACTAACTCCATTTCAAGAAGGCGATGTACTTTTTGCTAAGGTCACACCGTGCATGGAGAACGGAAAAATTGCTCTCGCTACCAGGCTCCATGGAGGGCGAGGTGTCGGAAGTACCGAATTCTTCGTGCTTCGAAGTCGTGGAAATGTAGATCCGCGTTACATGATGTATTTCCTTCTTCAGCAAGGTGTTCGCAGCGAAGCAGAGCGGAGCATGACCGGTGCCGTGGGATTGCGGCGCGTCCCTAGGCCTTATCTTGAAAACTTGAAGATCCCAATTCCGCCAATGCCGGAGCAGCGACGCATTACTGCCGCAGTCGAAGATCACCTCTCTCGTCTCGATGCAGGGTTGGATGGCGTCGACAGGGCAAAGCGACAGGTGCCTGTGCTTTGGGAGGCGCTGCTACGCCAAGCTGTTGACGGCGAGCTTAGTCAGGTAGCAGATGCTGACGCAGCTGACTACTCTACTGGACAAATCAAAGAAGCCCGCAGGAAGATGGCACGCAATAGTCGACGGCCGGCGGCGCCTGCCCCTATTAGCGATTACTCGCTGCCCGCAGGATGGAGACTGGCCAGTCTGGATGAAATCTCTTATGCCTCTGGATATGGCACTTCGACCAAGTGCGATTATGGTGGCCTAGGTGCACCCGTGCTCCGGATCCCAAACATCCGGAGTGGAGAGATCGAATTCTCTGACCAAAAAAACGCCGTGGATGCCACGCTTGATCTTAGTAGACTGTTTGTCACTCCGGGCGATCTTCTCTTTATTAGAACGAACGGCAGTCTCAATCTGCTGGGTCGTGCTGCGGTAGTACGCGAGGCGTCGGATACCGCTTTTGCCTCATATCTGATTCGCTACAGGCTTCTATCTGAGGTTGTAATTCCCGACTGGGTGAGACTTGTTGTTGACAGTCCAAAGTGGCGACATTACATCATGGATCATGCCGCCTCCTCGGCTGGCCAGTACAATGTCAATCTGAAGGTCCTGGGAGCCATGCCAATTCCGATACCACCACTGGAGCAACAGCGCCGCATTTTGGAAGATTTGAAGAGTCAACAAACTCTCGTAGCTAGGTTCGAGGTGTCAACTCAGCAATCAATCGAGCGGGCGTCTAGCCTCCGTGAAGCTGTCTTGAGGGGGGCATTCTCCGGTAAATTGGTGCCGCAGGATTCGACCGACCGACCTGCGTCAGTGCTCCTTGAGCGGATTCAGGCGAAACAGACAGCCGTACGGCAAGGCAGTCGCAGGCGACACAAAGGAGCCGCGGCACCATCTCAGGAAGAGTTGCCACTTTGAGTGCGTCCCGCGAGCGTGTTGATCCGCGAGGGTTGGTTAACCGGCTATGGAGCTACTGTGAGTTGCTGCGACACAGCGGCGTCTCGACGCTGGACTACGTAGAGCAACTCACCTATTTGCTTTTCCTGAAGATGGCTGACGAGCGGGCCAACCGTCGGCTGAATGCAGAGCGTATATTGCCGGACGGACTTGACTGGCTGAGCCTGATCAACAAATCTGGCGATGCTCTGTTTGACCAGTACGAGCATATAATCGCCCAACTCGGCTACGAGCGCGGCATGTTGGGGGCAATCTTCAAGGGGGCGAAGAACAAGATCCAAGAGCCGGCCATCCTTGAACGGCTGGTGCGGGACCTGATCAATCCGTACCACTGGGGGAGCGAGAACACCGACGCCAAAGGCGACGCCTACGAGGGGCTGCTGCAGCGGGGAGCGGAAGACCGCAAGACCGGTGCGGGGCAGTACTTCACCCCGCGTCCGTTGATCGATGCCATGGTGGAGTGCGTGCAGCCGGGCCCGAAGGACACGATTGTCGATCCTGCCTGCGGGACAGGCGGGTTCCTCATCGCCGCACACGCCTACATCGTCGAGCGACATGGTTCTGAGTTGGACAGCGACCGGCGCAGGGCACTTGACTCCGGGGCCATCCGAGGCATCGAGTTGGTGCATGAGACCGCGCGCCTGGCTTCAATGAACATGCTGTTGCATGGGATCGGCCGGGCGAACGGCCGAGAGCTGATCGAGATCAGGGACGCATTGGCCAAACCCCCAGTGACCCACGCGGATCTTGTGCTGACCAATCCGCCGTTCGGCGTAGGCACGGTCACAGGAGAGAATTACGCCAAGGCGCGACAGGACCTGTGGACAGAGACGACCAACAAGCAACTCAACTTCGTCCAGCACATCTACACGATGTTGAAACTACACGGTCGGGCCGCTGTAGTCGTCCCGGACAACGTGCTCTTCGAGGCCGGAGCTGGCGAGACAGTCCGCCGAGAGCTGCTTCAACGGTGTGACGTGCACACATTGCTACGGCTGCCGACCGGTATCTTCTACGCTGGCGGGGTCAAGGCCAACATACTGTTCTTCGACAAGAAGCCGCCTAGGCCCGATGGCGCCCCGGCCACCAAGAAGCTCTGGGTGTACGACTTCCGCGCTGGCCAGCACTTCACGCTGAAGCAGAGGCCGCTCAGCCGGGAGCATCTAGACGACTTCGTGAAGTCCTATCGCCCTGGTGAACGCCAGGAGCGCATCGAGAGCGACCGGTTCAAGGCCTATAAGTATGCCGAACTGGTCGCCCGCGACAAGGTCAACCTGGATCTGACCTTTGTCCGGGACAGCGCGGAGAGCGAGGCGCTGGAGGAGCCTGACGTCATCGCGCAGGAGATCGTCGATGAGCTGGAAGCGGCGCTGACCGAGTTTTCGGCGATCGCTGAGTCGCTGCGCGCGCTAAAGTCGTCCCATGAGGATACCGACATGTCGGATTAACTCCTTCTGTTGCGATGGCTCCCGGAAGCTCCCAGCGCCAGGAGCTGGACCGTGACTGGCGCGCGACAGATCTTCGAGTCACTCTGGCGCTTCTATGAGCGCAGGCTCAGCGCGGAGAGCGTCTCCGCGTTCGAGTTCGTCGAGCAGGTCACCTACCTGCTCTTCCTAAAGATCGACCACGAGCGAGCGACGCGCCACATCAACCCCAAGCGGGTCGTGCCGGAAGGCCTGGACTGGCCGACGCTCGCCTCCAAGTCCGGGGCGGGGTTGGAGGCGCAGTACACCTACCTCATCGGGCAATGCGGCATGCCTGACCCTCGTGCGCCAGCGGACGAGCTGACCATGCGGACGGTATTCGCTAAGGCCACACCAGCGATTCGGAGCGCGGCCGCGCTGACCGCATTGATCCGGGATGAGATCGGCAATCGTTCCTGGAGCGCTTTGGTTCCGGCCGTGACGGGGCAACTGTACGACCTGCTGTTGAACAAGGCGAGCGCCCAGTTCAGGATTGATGCAGGGCAGACGCTCACCCCTCTTCCGTTCGCCTCCGCGGTGATCGATTGTCTGCGTCCCACCGCGGCGGACAAGGTGCTCGATCCCGCCAGCGGCACCGGGTCGCTGCTGGTCCGGGCTCATGCGGCGATGGCATCGGAACAGACGCGATTGGCTGACGATGCGCTCGTCGGGCTCGACCTTGACGAGCGCATGTGTCGGCTGGCGACCATGAGCCTGCTGCTACACACCGGCCGACCATTCAGCGCCCCACCGTCAATCAAGATGGCTGACTCGCTCGCGGACCAGGCAGATTTGCGGCCGACGCTGATCGTCTGTAACCCACCGTTTCGCAGCACCGCCCCCGCCCCGAGTGGGCGCAGCGATCTCATCGCCACGACCACCAACATCCAGCTCAACTTCCTGCAACACATCGCCAAGACGTTGCCGATCGGCGGTCGGGCCGCAGTGTTCGTACCCGACAACGTCCTCTTCGGTAGCGGGGCAGCGAAGACAGTCCGCTCGTGGCTGTTCCACGCCTGCAACGTACACACGCTGCTGCGTCTGCCCACGGGCGTCTTCGAACGGGGCGGCGTAAAGACGAACGTGTTGTTCTTCGACATGGTTGGGCCAAGGAATGATGGCTCTCCCACAACCGAGCGCCTGGATGTCTACGACTTCCGCACTGGAAAGCACTTCCAGGCCAAGCAGGCTCCGTTGACCCGCGGTGACCTCGATCATTTTGTCGAGTGGTACAACTCGGACCGTACCCCTTCACCCAACGATGCTGGAGAGGAGCGGTGCCGCTCCTTCACTTACGCAGAGCTAGCGGCCAGAGACCTGAACATTGACATCACCTGGCGTCAGCAGGAGGAAGCAAACGTGCTCGTCTCCCCTCGGCTACTCGCCAGGGAGATCGCCGACGAACTTGCTTCCGCTGCCCTGGAGTTCGACGCGCTGGCCGACGCCCTACCAGAGGATCCCGCGCCGACGGAAGACCAATAGTCATGACCGCACCGCAGCAGAAGAAGCCATTCAAGCAGTTTGAGGAGAACATCCGGTATACCGAAGGGCTCGTCACCGGCGGTAGGGCCCTCGAAGGTATCCGAAGCATCTCCGGCCCGAACTTCGGGGACTTGTCGGCGGCCCATCCGGAAGACCTATATCGCGCCGCCTGGAACCAGGCTGTCTCCGCGCTGGACCACTGGCTACACCGCGAGATCATCGACCGCGCGGTCACCCTGATCAGCGATTTGGGAAGGGAACGTCCCGCCGCACTGCAACGTCTTCAGATGCCGTTCGAGACGGTGGAGCGGATGCGCAATGCATCCATGCAAAGAATCTTCCGCGAGCATCTGGAGAACGAGCTTAGCCGGGTCACCTACCAGAGATGCCTGCGGATAACCGAGGGTCTGAGACTGGTGCTGACCGACACTCCCTCCCAACTCTGGAACAAGATCGGCGCGGACCTCGCCATGGCGCCCTCCGATGTGAAAACCCGCCAGGACTCGATCATCGATCGTAGAAACCGTATCGCGCACGAGGCTGACCTGGATGCTCAAGGCAACCGCACCCCAATGACCGCCGGCGAGGCCCAAGACACCATCGCCTGGATCCACAGCTTCGCAACCGCGGTGGCGCAGGTATTGGACCCATAACTCAAATCACCGATCCGCTTTGGCTCAACGGTCCACTTCAGAGGAAGCTAGTCCTTCAGCTGCAATACCAACTCCTGGGGTGACTCTGTCCAGATTTAGATCGGGGCGGTGGCCCCGCATAAGCCAGGGGGCACGTGCATCAGCACCGCTCGGTGGCGCGATGCAGATGAGAGCCGAGCAGGCAGTGCTCAGCGCGCTGATCTCGATCATTCCAGCTGACGTTCCGGGCCGGCCAACTTCACAGAGCGCGCCGACCAATGATTCAAAGAGCGCAGACGTAACGTACAGCCTACGACGGGCTTTAGATCAGTTACACCGACCTGAGCATCGACATGAAAGGACGCGAAACCTACCGTGTCTTCCCGCCGTACCGCTTCTAATCCTGGTTGCGAATCTCCTACAGCCATTCCCTCTGGCTCTGCTCGTAGTCGTCCAGCCATCCCGAGTGCACAATGCACAACAGGTGTGCAATTTGGTGCAACTCATTATCCTGTTCATAGAAGTTGATGTTGGTCTGAGCCGGCCTAGCCGGGGTCATACTTTCCTTGGCGAACCATGGTGTACCTGTAGCTCTGGCCCCTGCTGTCCTCGCTGTCCAGCCAATCCAGGTACCGGTTCAGGCGGTCCCCTAGCTTTCTGACGTTGTGGGTATTGCTCAGCCATGCATCCACCTTAGCGGGGCTCAGATTTTCCTACCCCGAGTCCCCGTCGCGTCGGGCACAGCGCGCTGCCATCTGGATCAACCACTTTAAAGACCGTGCAATGCTGTGTCGGTACAGGTAGGATGCATCACGCTGGGCCGCGATGATCTCTCTGATCTAGTAGTGGGTCCGCCGATCCGTTGGGTCGTACCCATCTGCTCTCGCCAACCGACCGCTTGAACTCCTTTAACACAGACAACACCGGGCGTTACGATTCGTAGATGACCTACATCGTGACGCTGCCAGGGCCAGAGTTGGCATTCATCCGCAGCAAGCTACGGATTGAGCAGCGGTTGACTAAGGCTCTCCCGAAGACGCGCTTCGCTAACGAGGGTCCTCGTATGGTCTTGGTACTAGGCGATCTCGGGGCAGACCCACAACTAGGGACAGCTCAGCGACGGCTGCAGTTGGAATGGATGGGCGTTGTTGCAAAGGTGGGTACGGTCGGCGCGGTCGATGCCAGCATCACTATCTACCCGCTGAGGGAGTGTCGAACGCCGATCGATTTCGACGGTCCTGAAGGATTGCTGAATACCCTATCGCGTCCTATCTACGAAGACTTCAACCAAGCCATCATTCCTGGCAGTGTCGGCCGCTGCGGCCACGAGACTTGGACAGCGGTGGAGACAGCTCTTCGGCAGGAGCGGCCAGATCTGGCAGATCTTCTCGACTGGCTGTTGGCCCAAGCGGTAGCGCCCGGCTTGGACCCCGACGACGCAGCGGAGCTTCGGTGGTTGGAGCAGCAGGACGCGCTGCGCAGTATAATGCGCATCTCCGACTTTCCATTGTCCGCGGCAGCTGCGTGGCGACGCCCGGCATCTCCGGACGCCCCTTATTTGGCGGGTCTAATTCCTCAGCCGGTCGAGCACAGTCTCATCGACCATGACATCCGCATCGCTGGTCAGCCGTTCGAAATGTTCGCCGAGTGGCAGGGCTCTACTCGTACTCGATGTGACGTCCACATTCTCGAAGATGCCCAAGGACGTCGACTGGAAGTCGCTAATGTCAACGCTACACCGGTAGAAGCCTGCTTGGGCACCGACATGATTTACTATCACGAACCGACCCATAGCTTCGTCCTCGTTCAATACAAACGCTTGGATCCCAAGGGCCGGTCGATCCGTGTTACACCCCAATTGAGGCAGCAGATTTATAAGCTTGAACAGGTCGAGAAGCTAAGTAAATCGCCAACCTCACCCAGCGATTGGCGGATGGGCAGCGACGCATGTTTCCTCAAGCTCGCCCATTGGCCTGCCGACACCGCTACCCAGCCGGTCGACGGGCTCGTGCCAGGCCTATATTTGCCGTTGTCCTACATCCAGTTGTTGTTGGCCGATGACCGTACTCGCGGCGTCAGATCTGGGGCTCAGGCGCGTTATCTAGGATATCAGCAGGTGGAGCGACATCTGGTCGGGGCGCAATTTGTGGAGCTGGTCAAACATGGTTTGGCCGGTACGGTCCAAACCTCAGTGGAGGAGTTGCGCGCCCTTGTCGAAGGCAGGTTGGACGCTGGCCAGGGCATCATGCTCGCTGCCGAGCGCAGCGGGGAGTCGGGCAAAACGCGGCAGGCACGCATCCGCAAGAGAGGCTCCAAAGCCCAACGCTACAAGCATGACATCGCTGACCAAGAGAGCCTTTTCTAGGCCCTACGGTTTTCCCGCCCGTGACAACCGAAAGGACATAGGGGACGTGCGGTTGCCTGATTGATCACGGTGTCGGCATACACGGATTTCCAAAACAGGTCGACCGCATCAGCGCTGCGGACCGAATTCGCGGGCCGCTGTACCAGCCAGGTGATGGCATGGACCTGTGGGAAACTGGGACGTTCGCCCCACCGTAGCGCGCTGCAAGCGCTGGTGACGTCGGCCCGAAGCCACGAAGCTTCTTTGGCCGAATACCCGGCGCTGACTGACTACGCACGGGCAAGGTCGAAGCTGCCGGTGATCGTGACGGTGCACCCAAGGGTGGGTTGTCCCAGGGTGCAGCCGTCTGTGATGTACCCCCTAGGGGGTACAGAAGGCATGGGCGCAGCGACGTCCCGGCAGCGACGGCCATGGTGCGCATCTGATCCCCGTGGCCTATGCCTGGGACGGCTCGGCCCTGTATACCGCGACCTTTGCCAAGAGCCGCACCGTCGCCAACATCAAAGGACACCCACAAGCGCGGCGCATGCGTAAAATGCCGTCGAACAGCCGCTGAGGTACTGGAGAGCGGACTTGGGGTCATATGTACCGGACCGCTATACCGACAAGGGCGATCGCGTCACCGTCTGGCTCTGGCGAATCGGTACGCCCTTTGTCGCAGGCCTCGTGCTCATCGCCGCGTCCATGGACGTGGGTTACGCCTACAGGGCGCGATTCGGATCCGGTACGGCGGGCACCTTCACGGCACTGGAACACCACTGCGGCGGACGTGAGTGCACCTGGTCGGGTGACTTCGTCTCCGACGACGGCGGCCGGACGCGCAGGGACGTCCGCCTGATCGGAGCCGGGCCCGAAGATCCAGGGGACAGGGTCGCCGCCGTCGACAGCGGCCACCGCCACAGCGTCTATATCCGCAGCGGCTCGTGGGATTGGCTGCTGATCACGATTCTCAGCATCATCAGTATCGCTTTCCTCGTCGTCTGGGCCTTTTCCCTGATCCTGGCCGTCAGCAGGCGCCGTCGGTAGCGTCGGCGGTACGCGGCGCGGGCGGGTCGATGGTGCTGGCGTTCCGGCCGGCGGTGGTCCAGCCGGGTTCCGCCCATCGGGCCTGGAACACCTCGTGGGGGATGCTGTCCTTCCACCGTCCATGGACGGCCAGTCCGGCGGTCAGCCGCCCGATCTCGTCGGCGGCCATGGCGCCGCGCTCGCCCTCGACGGCGATGACGGTGCGCTCGTCGACCATGTCGATGTAGGGGCGTTCGGTCGGGGTGGCCGAGACCATGCAGGGCCGCGTCCGCGCGGGACCGAACTTCTGGCCGGGCATCAGGTCGCTCAGGACGGCGAGGGCTTCGCCGATGTCCTCCCGGCGGCCGCCGGTACGGACCCATGCGCCGATCTCCTCGGCGGTGTCCAGCGGGTTGTGCAGCAGACTGCTGCCGGCGACCTTCACGTACCACTTGCCGTCGGGATAGCGCAGCGGGGGCATCACGATGCCGCCGAAGACCGCGCTCGCGTCGCGGTACTTGAGGTACATCGTGGCGGGCATGTCGATCGCGTCCGGCCCGTCCACCTCGACCAGGACGATCGTCGCTCCGTAGGTCGGCATCAGTAGCGGGCGGGGCAGCAGGCCGGTGGCGTTGCTGGCGGCTCCGGTGGCCAGGACGACCCGTTCGGCCAGCCAGGACGCCCCGGAGCGGGCGGTCACGCGGACCCCGCCGTCCACCTTCTCGGTGCGTACGACCTCCTCGCGCGCCAGCGTCGCCCCCGCCGCGGTGGCCGCGGCCAGTTCGGCTTCCACCAGCCGGCGGGGGTTGAGGATGAAGGCGTCACGCTGGACCAGGGCGACGTGCTTCGGCTCGAAGGTGAGCGCCGGGTACTGCTCGCGCAGGTCGTCCTCGTCCAGCTCGGACACCTCGACGCCGAGGTCGCGGGCGTTCCGGGCCAGGATGTCCCGGTCGAACCAGTCCGCGCCGGATCCGCCGGCCATCGTCCGGGGCATGACCGACAGCGAGTGGGCCGGGACGGTGAACGTGACGCCGGTGCGCTCGCGCAGGTCCGCGAACCGGCGGATCGAGCGCATCGCGAGCAGGGACGTCATGAGCGGGACTTCCAGTACGTGGGCGAGCCGGCCCTCGTCGTAGTGGCCCGCCCAGAGGCCCCTGTGGTCCTCGAACCCGGCGGGCTCGTCAGGGCCTGTCACCAGGGTCGAGTGCCCGCGATCCGCGAGATGCCGGGCCGTGGCGGACCCGATCGGGCCGGCCCCCACCACGATGACGTCGTACAGGTCGCGCACGTGCTTCTCCTCGTTCGGCGAAAGGGGACCCGTCCGAGGGCGGCCGCCGTCCGGCCGTCGCGGGATCATCGGCCCGGACGTCTAAAGTGGACACTATGTGATGTTAAGGATCTGTTTCAATGGCCTGGAAAAATCTTCGGTCCAGGCCCGGGGCCCGCGCTGGCGCGGGAGTGAGAGGTGAGCACTCTGAGTCCGGACGGCCGGCGCGCTTCCGACGAGGCCCAGGCCACCCAGCCCGCGGGCCGCGTCCGTACCAGGACGGGCGGCCGCAGCGAACGGGTCCGCCGCGCCGTCGGCGATGCCGTGCTGGCGTTCCTGGAGGCCGGAAAGATCGACTTCACCACGGTCGAGGTCGCCGAACGAGCCGAAGTCAGCCGGCACACCATCTACCGGTGGTGGCCGACCCACCACGACCTCCTCGTGGAGGCGCTCTCCCGCCACGTTCGCCGTGTCGAGCCGCCCGATACCGGCTCCTGGGAAACCGATGTGCGCGCGTTCGCGCACACGGTGGCCTCGTTCGCCGCGGAACCGGTCGAGATAGCGATGTCCGGCATCATGGCCGGCCGCCGCTTCCCGGAGTTCAACGCCCTGGTCATCGAGCAGTACAGGCCCGTCCTCGACGCCTGGCGGCAGATGGCCTCGCGCGCCGTGGCCCGCGGCGAGGCCAACGACACCCACACTTCGCAGACCGTCGTGGCCATGCTGGCGTCTCCCCTGTTCCTGGCCCCCTTGATGCTGGGCCACCCGCCCACCGAGGACGAGATCGACAGGATCGTCGCGTTCGTCCTCGCGGCGACCCGTACCTGACCGAGGCCGTTCCCGCTCTGGCGGGACGCCGCTAGGCGGATCTTCTGCGGACGACCAGGAGTGCCTTGTCGTCCGCCAGACCGCCTCGTGCGTACTCCTGCAATTCATGGTGGACGGTCGGTGCGATCTCATCGGGCGGCAGGTGTCTCCAGGAAGCCACGCGCTCGTCCAGCGGGTAGAAGGCGCCGGACGGGTCCCGGGCCTCGGTGACGCCGTCGGTGCACAGCAGGAGTGTGGAGCCGGGAGGGAAGTCGAACCCTTTGACGGCCCGCGGTTCCGGGCTGAGGGAAGCCAACCCGAGCGGAAGGGCCCCCTCCCCAAGGGGCACCTGGCCGGTACGTTCCTCCTCCAGCAGGTAGGGCGGGATGTGGCCGCAGTTGATGGCCTGAACGCGCGTCTCCGGACCGACGCCCAAGATGAGCGCCGTGACGAATCGTGGTTCCTCGCCCGTCTGGAAAGCGAAGGAATTGTGCCGCAGTACGGAGTTCTCCAGGGCGTCCACGACGGCGGGGAGCGTGGGTTCCGCCAGGGCCGCCTCGCGGAACGAACTGAGGACGGCGAAGGCCGCGCTGATGGCGGGCAGGCCCTTGCCCTGGACATCGGCGATGAAGATCCGGCTGCCGTACGGCGTCGGCAGGACCTCGTAGATGTCGCCGCCCACCAGGCTGTCCTCCTCGACCGGCTCGTACAGGCCGTGGACGAGGAGTTCGTCGGTGACGAGGGGGAACGGGCGCAGGATCTGGCGCTGCAGGGCCGCCGCCGCGGAACGGAGCCGGCTGATCTCCCCTTCCTGGCGGACGCGCCGGATCGCCTGGACCACGCTCAGGCCGTTGAGCGCGACGGCGAAGGCGATGACGCTCACGTTGGCCGCCGGGGTGTCCAGGGGGCTGCGGACCAGCGATCCGGCGATGACCAGGGTCGCCCATACGGAGGCGACCACGGTCTGCCGGACGGTACCGCGTCCGGCGATCAAGGTGGGCAGGAAGACCAGGAACGGGGCCAGGCCGGTCTCCCTGCTGAGCGCGATGCCGACCACCGCGAGGACCGTCGTGATCCCCACGAGCCACACCGCCACGACCAGCCAGGTGAGCGGGGTGGCACGTCCGCGGCGCCTCGTGCCGGCGTTCGGACCGTCCGGATCGTTCGAGATGCGCATCCCTCGCCCCACCGAGAGCCATTACTTCCGTGATCATTAGAACACGAACCGTGACCATCGTCGGCCCGTCGGCGGGCCGCCGACGATCTCCCCACCGACTGAGAATCCGCGGTTTCCCAAGCCGTGCCGGGCCGTCACCCTGGCCGTTCTTCCTGCTGAGCGAGATGCCGGCCACCGCGAGCCATCGTTCTCGTGATCATGGGAACACCCACCGTGATCTCACCCGAGGAACGGCTCGCCCAAGACGGCCTGCGTCGCAGGCACTCACGAAGGAAGGCGACACATGAGTTCAGTCAGCCTGCAAGGAAAGTCGGCCATCGTCACCGGAGGCGCCAGCGGCATCGGTGGCGCCATCACGAAACTGTTCGCCGCACGCGGCGCCCGGGTCGTCGTCGTCGACCTGCAGCAGGAGGCCGGGGAGGCGCTCGCCCGTGACCTGGGCGACGCCGTGCTCTTCCTGCGCGGCGACGTCTCGGACCGGGCCGTCGCCGACCTCGCCGTCGCGACGGCCGTCGAGCACTTCGGGACGCTCGATGTCCTGGTGAACAACGCCAGCGTGTCGCGCCAGAAGCCGTTCGAGGAGCAGACGGACGACGACTGGAACCTCGCCATGGACACCGGCCTGTACGCCACCCGCAACTTCATGCTCGCCGCTCTGCCGGAACTGCGGAAGACGGGCAACGCGGCGGTCATCAACTTCGGCTCCGGCGCCGGGCTCGACGGCCAGCCCAACCAGGCGTCCTACGCGGCGGCGAAGGAGGCCATCCGCGGCCTGAGCCGGGTCGTGGCGAACGAGTGGGCACCGCTCAACATCCGCGTCAACGTGGTCTGCCCGATGGCCCTGACGGCGGGCGTGGCCCAGTGGGCCGAGGCGCGCCCTGAGCAGTACGCGCAGTCCGCCGCCAAGGTACCCCTGGGCCGCTTCGGCGACCCCGATCGGGACGTCGCCCCTATCGTCGCCTTTCTCGCGAGCGACGATGCCCAGTACATGACCGGGCAGACGGTCATGGCCGACGGCGGAGCGATCAAGCTCCGCTGACCGGAAGGGTTCGACCGGCCCAAGGCAGAGGACCGAAATCCGAATCCCGCCCGGATAGGCGACCGGGGCGGACGGCCGGACGGCCGGCGTCGTCAACGGCCCCTGCCAGGGCGGCCTCTGCCATGGCGGCGTCTGGACGGTGGCCGCGATCGGATGTCGGGCAACGCCCACGGTGGCCGGCCGTGCCGCAAATTGCCGGCGAAGAGGGATCCGATCTCTTTCGGCGAGAAAGCGGCGTCGTGGATGGCATCCGGGGTGACCTCGATGCCGTCCCAGAAACAGCCACCGGGCGCCGGGGCACCGAAATCCGGAAGGGTGTCGTGCTCGCCGGTGTGCGCGACGAAAACGTGCTCGTCCTCGGCACCGGTTCGGGCTATGTGGATGAGCGCCCCGATCGTCACCTCGGCGTTCAGTTGCCGATGAAGGATGTGCCGCAAAGTGTCGTCGAACGGCTCGTCGGACTCTCCGATCCCGCGGCCGGGCAGCAGATGGCGCCGGCCGCCGTCCGGCATGGGTCGCCGCAGGGCCAGCAGGAGTCCGTCCGGCGTCCTGATGACGGCACTCAGGCGCATGGTCACCCGGTCTCAGTAGTCCTTCAGGGTGATGGCGGTGGCCGCCTTGTGGATCGGCGCGATGACCTTGGCCATCATGCGGTCCTTGCCCGGCATCCGCCCCATGATCGTCAGGAGGATCATCGAGAACCGGACCTGGCCCTTCGAGCGCATCACCATGCGTTTCACGTTGGCCGGCCCGAGCTTCTGGTTCTGCTCGGCGAACGGGCGCATCAGCCGTTCGTACGCACCGTACCCGGCCCGGTGGTCGCCGTCGGCGGCGGCCAGCTCGCCCGCGAGGACGTAGGCGCCGACCAGGGCGAGGCTCGTTCCCTGGCCGGACGCGGGAGAGGCGCAGCAGGCGGCGTCGCCGAGCAGTGCCACCCGGCCCTCCGACCAGCGGTCCAGGTGAACCTGGCTGATGGAGTCGAAGTAGAAGTCCGGCGAGTCGCTCACACCCTTGAGCAGGCGGGGGACCTCCCACCCTTCGCCGGCATAGGTGTCCGCCAGGAGCCGTTCCTGCTGGGCCCGGTCGCGGCGGTCGTACTCCAGCGATTCCGAGGCGAACAGGAACATCGCCTTGGCGCCGGCCTCGCGCGCCGTGCTGTAGGTCAGCGCGGTCCTGCCGGGGCCGACGTAGGTGAGTTCCTCCCGGTCGAGGTTCAGATGGTTGGGCACGGTGAAGATCGAGACGTGGTAGCCGAGGTCGCGGACGAACCGCTCGTCCGGGCCGAAGACCAGCGCGCGGGTGGCCGAGCGCATCCCATCGGCGCCCACCACCAGATCGAACGTGCGCGTCTCGCCACCGGTGAAGGTGACCGTCACTCCGTCGGCGGTCTCCTCGAGTGAGGCGATGGAGTCGTCGAAGCGATACTCGACCTCCTCCTTGGTCCGCTCGTACAGGAGCCGGTGCAGGTCGCCGCGGAGCAGTTCGGCGTCCCCGTGCACGCGCCCGCCGAAGGTGTCGCCGTCCATGCTCGCCACCCGCTTTCCGGCGGCGTTGACGACCGACCCGCTTTGCACGTGGGTACGCATCCGCCGGACGTCCTCCATGAGGCCCATGCGCTCGACCACATCCAGCGCGGCCCCCCGGATGTCCACCTTGTAGCCGCCCTCCCGGATCGCGGGCGCCTGCTCGACCACCGTGGGTGCGAAACCATGGCGCCGCAGCCAGTACGCCGCCGAAATGCCCGCGATACCTGCGCCGGAGATGAGAACGCTCGGGTTCTTCATGGGACTCCTTGCGAATGGTCCGACTTGCAGCCAATCACAGATCTTTGCGAAATTTGCAGCAAAATCCGATCGGCAGGTGACGGCTACCCGGTCTCCACCGTGAAGGAGTCGAAGTCGGCCGCCGCCTCCGGAACGTCGCGGGCGTAGGCGACGACTCCGACGGCGCCCGGCCCCAACGGCGCGGTCCTGTCGGTCACGGTGGCGACCTTCTTGCCGTTGACGGTGAGGACCAGGCGCACCCCGTTCCGCCGGCCCTGGCAACGCGCCTCGATGTGGTTGACGGGCGCGGGCAAGAAGGCGGGACGGAACGGCCGCAGTTCGGTACTCTGCCCGTTCGCGGCCCTTTTCACGATGGCCGCTTCGCCTGTGCCTGCGGCGTAGAACTCGTACTTGGCGAGTGGACGCTTGGCCGGAGTGCCTCGGCACCACACGCCGTACGCGCCCGTTCCGCTCGCCCTCGCGGCCACGACCACGCCGTCGCGGCGGGAGGTGTCGACATTCGCCGAGGCGGGGATTCCGGCCTGGTTCGGCAGGCGGGACGGATTGGAGACCTTCAGGCGGTAACGGCCGTCGACCAGTTCCGCCGACGCGGTGATCGGGGTGGTGTACCGGCCTTCGGGCCACCAGTAGCGGCCGCTGAAATCGTCGTGGCGCAGCAGTTTCTGGGATGACGGCACGAAAAGGACGGCCGAAACGGCGGCAATTGCTGCAGCCACAACGCCCACTGCGAGAAGGGCACGTACGCGGCCGCTCCGCCATCGCCCGGGTACGGGCGGCGCTGGCGGCACGGTCGTGATGGGCGCCGGTGGCGGGACGGTCCGGTCCGGAAGGGCGATCTCCTGGGTGAGCTGGAGGCCCGAGCCGGTCATCTCCTTCAGGAGCTGGGCGACCGACGGGCGCGCTGCCGGGTCCACGGCCAGCGCCGCCCGTACGAGCGGGGTCAGCCGCTCGTCCAGGCCGTCGAGGTCGCGCGGGCTGTTCATGGTCAGGAAGCGGACCGCCTCGGTGCTGCTGGAGCCGAACGGCCAGCGCCCCGTCCCCGCGTACGCCACGACGCAGCCCCAGGAGAAGACGTCCGAGGCCGCCGTCGCCCGCTGCCCCTGGAACCGTTCCGGCGCGATGACCGGCGGCGTCCCGAAGACGAACGGGCCCGTCCTGCCCTCGGTGTTCTCGATCTGCGCGATGCCGAAGTCGATGACCTTCGGGCCGTACGGCGACAGGATGATGTTGCCCGGCTTGAGGTCGCGGTGGACGATGCCCGCGTTGTGGATGGCGCCGAGGGCCACGGCGGTGCCGACGGCCACCGATTCCAGGCGGCCGCCGTCCAGGGCCCCGTCCATGGCCAGGACGGCGGCCAGCGTCTCGCCCTCGATGTACTCGGTGACGAGGTAGGCCGGCTCGCCGAACGAGGCGTCCAGCACCGCCGCCGTACAGAAGCGCGCCACCCGCCGCGCCGCCTCGGCCTCGTCGCGGAACCGTTCCAGGAACTCCGGCTGCGTGCTCCACTGCGTGTGCATGACCTTCAGCGCGACGCGCTTGCCGTCGGGGGCGTGGGCCAGGTGGACCACGCCCATGCCGCCGCTGCCCAGGAGCCGTTCCAGCCGGTACGGCCCGATGCGCTCAGCCACTGCTTGCCAGCTGCTCGGGTCCGGACTTGAGCGGCAGTTCCTGGCCCGCGACGGTCACCGTCTTCTGGCCCGGCTTGATGGGCGGGGCCGGCTGGTTCACCCCGTTGAGGGTGACGGCGCCGACCTGGTCGCCGTTCGGCAGCACCACCCAGCCGGCGACCAGCTGCCCGTTCGGGGACTGGGCCCGGTAGAGCCCGGCGGTCTTGTCGACCGGGGCCGCCTGGAACGTCCGGAGCCGGCCCTCGATCCAGAACGAGCCCATGCCCTGCAGCGTGTTGAAGAAGCCGACGGGCTTCTTGCCGTCGGGCCCCGTCAGCGTCGCGACGCCGTCCTTGCCGACCGAGCCCTCGAACCACGCCTCGTCGTTGTCGTCGCAGACGAAGGCGCGCGCCCGGTCCCCCATGACCGCGATGGCGAGGTAGTTGTCGGTCTCCTTCACCACCCCGGCGAATCCGGCGAACCGCTCGGCGGGCGCCGACCGCCCGGGCTCCGGATCGGCGGCGCAGCCGGTGATCACAAGCGCACTCAGGGCCCCACCGACCAGCAAAGAGCGTCGCATAACACTTCCCCGTGAGAGTTGGTCGTTTACTGGTTAGATGCGGGATCTCACGGAAAAGATGCATTGGCCCCAGGACAGGCGGTGCCGGCGGTGTCCCGTTCCCCCGCTCCGGCGCCGGTGATCAGTGCTCTGAACTGCCCCGATGGCGATCGCCATCGGGGCAGGTTCAACGGAGCGATGGCCGACTGTGGAAGCCGGGAATCGTGCTGCTCACACGGTTTCGTCGAGAACCTCGCGCAGGGAACGCATGACGTTGGACCGCCATCCGCTGCTCATCCCGTGGAACGCGAAGGTCTGAGCCGGGTCGTCGAGGTCGAAGCCCGCGTGCTCGACGAACAGGCGGGTGCCGTGGCCTTCGGAGACCAGCCGCCAGGTGACGGTGGTGTCCAGGCCGCCACCGGCCCAGCTGATCCGCAGCAGTCGCTCCCTGTCGAGTTCGAGGACCTCGCAGGCGATGATCCCGTCGAACTCGACGTTCGGGATCGGCTTGGTGGTGAAGGTGAACCGATGTCCCACGACGGGCTTGAAGTCGTTGGGCATCAGCCAGCGGGCCAGCAGGTCCGGCTCGGTGAGCGCCCGCCAGACCTTGGCGGGCGGATGCGGCAGGAACTCGTCGACCTCGATCGACGCGCGGTCACCGTTCACGTTGCTCTCCGTCCTGGTCACGGGTGTCATCATCGGTCTCCTCGTCCAGCAGTTTCCGCAGGTCGGACAGCTTGTGCCGCCAGAACCGCTCGTACGGGTCGAGCCATTGCGACAGTTCCATCAGAGGCTCCGCCTCCAGCCGGTAGATGCGGTGCCGGCCGCTGCGCTGCTCGGTGACCAGCCCGGCGTCCCGCAGCACCTTCAGATGCTCGGAGACGCTCGGGCGGCTCATCTCGAAATGGGAGGCCAGGTCGTTCACCGAGCGCGGCCCGTCCAGCAGCAGCGCCGTCAGCTCGCGCCGCACCGGGCTGGCCAGCGCCCCGAAGACGTCGGTCGTCCCGGCCTTGGCGGTCATGGCCCGGTCGGACCGGACAGCACGATTCCGTTGCCGTCCGGATCGGTGAACGTGGCCTGCCGGCCCCACGGCAGGTCCTCCGGCCCCTCCACGGCCACTCCGGTACGGCGCAGCCGCTCGCAGTCCGCGTCCAGGTCGGAGCTCTGCAGCAGCAGTCCCTGCACGCTTCCGGGCGACATGCCGGGCAGGTGGTTCGCGAGGACCACGCTCGTCTCGGCGCCCTTGGGCGCCAGCTGGAGCCAGCGCATCGGCCCCATGGACTGGTCGGTCATGACCTCGAACCCGAGCGCTTCGGCGTAGAACGCCTTGGCGGCGTCCTGGTCGGTGACCGGGACGGTCAGCGTCTGTACGTGCGTGATGTTCATAGGGCCGAAGATACGTAGGCGACTCCCTACATGTCAAGCGTAGGGAATCGCCTACACGTCAGCGGAAGTCGTCGGCGTGGTCGGCCGCCCATTCGCGGAACGTGGCCGGCGGAACCCCCGCGACCTCCTCGAACGTCGTGGTGGCCGGGGCCGGATCGTCCACCAGAGAGGCGTAGCCGTCGAGCATGACGTCGATGAACTCCGGCGGCAGACCCTGCGCGGCCTTCTTCCGCCAGGCGGCCTCCCGGGAGATCTCCTCCCAGCGCACCGGGCGCCCGATCACCTCACCGATCGTCCGCGCGTACTCCGCATACGACAGGACCTCCGCCCCGGTGAGCACGTACTTGCTGCCCGCATGCCCGTCCTCGGTGAGCGCGCGTACCGCCACGGTGGCGATGTCCCGCTCATGGATCAGCGGCATGGACGCGGCCCCGAAAATGTCCCGTACGACACCATCGGCACGGATCTCCGGCGCCCAGGCCAGAGCGTTGACCGCGAAGCCTCCCGGGCGCAGGAAGCACCACTCCAGGCCGGACCGTTCGATCGGCCGTTCCAGCTCGGCGTGGAGCGCCCCGATGGGATCGGTCTGCTCCTCGACGTCGTCCCGTACGGCGATCGAGGAGAGCAGCACGACGCGCCGCGCATACCGGGCGATCGTCTCCACGACCGCAGATGCGTCCTCCGTCGTAGGGAACGGCCAGACCAGGAACACGCTCTCCACACCGTCCAGGCACTTCTCCAGAAGGGCGACGTCGGCGTGGTCTCCGCGTACGACATCGACGCCGTCCGGCAGGCCGGCCGTTTCGGGTGAGCGGGTCAGGGCGCGCACGTCCCGGCCCTGCGCCACGAGACCGTCCACCACATGACGGCCGACATTGCCGGTCGCACCGGTCACAAGAATCATCACAGGCTCCTTCGCAACATCTCGCCTTGGTCAGCGGCCGCCGAGGGATCGGTACGGCCGGAACCGCTTGATCCGGCGCGTTCCGGCGTCGCCCTCGGAGGCGTCGAAGGCCTCCTGGGCGGTCCATTCCGAGTAGTCCAGGATCCGGCGGCCGTCCGAGCTCACAT
The DNA here is from genome assembly GCF_044326315.1 of Actinomadura sp. 9N407. NCBI lineage: Bacteria > Bacillati > Actinomycetota > Actinomycetes > Streptosporangiales > Thermomonosporaceae > Actinomadura > Actinomadura sp. 9N407. The sequence goes on from NZ_JBIRAW010000012.1 coordinate 105,609, forward strand.
GGAGACCGGCGGCGACAAGCCCGGACGGCCTCGCCCGTTCCCGGGCGTCCGCCAGGCCGTCGGCCTTGCGGTAGGCGTCCTCGAGCCCCTCGGCTTCGATGAACTCGGTGACGACGATCCCCGGCTCCGACCGTTCGCCATCGGCGGCGAAACTCCGGTGCAGGCGGTAGAACGCCAGGTCATGGCGCTCGATCCCCGGCACGGCGGCGTCGACCCGATCGACCCGCGGCTTGCGCCCGCTCTCGGTGAAGTCCCGGAAGGCCTGGTCGTCCTGCCACTGGGAGTAGTGCAGCAGCGTGGAGCCGTCCGTACCCAGGTAGAAGCTGTAGGAGTACAGCCCCTCCGGCCAGGACGCCTCCGTCCACACGTCGACCAGGGTCTCTACGGTCGTCCGCTGCCGTTCCGGGGTCCGTACGGTCCACTCGCTGGACATGACCGTCCCGACGCCAGTCCGTGCGATATCAGGCAGTGCGTTCGCTATGTCGTTCATAGGAACGAAGCTACGAAGCCCTGCCCCAACGGGAATCCGTCAACCGACTGGCCCGACAACCGTCCACGCCCAAACCGCCACCTCAAGACGGCCCAGACGGTGGGACACCCCCGCGAAGACACCGAGACAAGGCAGAGGGTGCGCGGGGAACGACTCCCCCTCTTTTCAGGCATGCCACGTCGTGCTCGTTAGGGAGCGAGACATCCTCTCGTAGAGCATCTCGAGTGGCGAGAGCTGCTTGAAAGCGCTCGTGCTGCTCTGGATGGTGGTACGGGCGTAATCCTCGCTCTGCAGCAATCCCGGCACCGTATTGCGAGCAATCGGCAGGATTTTGTTTGGGCGCAATAGCTGAACCTCGTCCGACCGGGGCGCGTTTTCGAGGCCCAAGTCATCGTCCGATAAAGCCAAGTCGTCGTGCGATAAAGCCAAGCCGTCGTCCATGTGCCTTTGGGTCTCATCGCGCTGAGCGCACAGAAGAACGCCCAGCTACATCGCCTGCCGGTCAACCAGGCACATTGACCGTGACCAAGGCGCCGGCGCCCGCTCGTGCCTTTGATGCCGGCAGCCCTACGCGGAGGCGGCGGACCAGGTGATCAGGGGTGGACGTACGGCGGCACACAGCGGCTGTCCCGATGTGTCGGTCAGCCCGAGCCTGGCGACCAGGACGCCGGAACGGGCGGCGTTCTCGAGGATGCCGGGCTCGATGCCGTCGAACATCAGCTTCGCCCGCCGGAACATCGTGAAGGTGTTGTCCTCACCGACCCTGCCCCACGACAGATAGATGAACCGCTCTCTTGGGCCACCCTGGACATGGCGTCCGGTGATGTCGCCGTCCTTCGTGTCGCATTCCAGTGTCCACACCGCAGATGGGGCATCGCCCGGGTGAAGGCCGAGCAGCTCATCTGGACGGCCTCGCGACTGAACACCGATGTGGACGTTCTCCTGCGTACGTCCAGGCAGGTCAGTGGCCTCGATCCGGATCAGCACGTGGTCCTCCCTCCGGCGAGGTGGTGGGCTATGCGGCGTAGTCGGGTGGCGTAGCGGTGCTGGAATTCGGGGGAGTCCGGTGCGAGGCCGTAGACGGTCCGGATCATGTGCGGCATGACGGCGGGCATCGTGACCATGGCCATCGTCAGCAGCATCACGGCCTCGGGCTCCAGGTCGTCCGCCAACTCTCCGGCGGCCTGGCGGCGGCGCAGGTCGGAGAGGTCCTCGCGCTGCTCGTCCGGGATCTCGGCGAGGTCCTCGGTCAGGCCGCGCCAGACGTTCAGCCGGCCGCCGCGGGGGTCGGCCTGCGCGTCGCGGAAGTAGCGGAGCCAGAGTTCGCCGAGCGGGGTCTCGGGGGCGTTGAGCTCGGCCTCGCGTGCGAGCCACTGGCGGCCGATCTCGCGGTAGAGGCCTTCCTTGCCGCCGAAGTAGTAGCTGATCAGCTGCTTGTTGACGCCGGCGCGGTCGGCGATGTCCTGGACGCGGGCGCCCGCGTAGCCCTTGGCCGCGAACTCCTCCAGCGCGGCGTCGAGGAGCAGCCGGCGGGAGCGCTCGGCGTCCAGCCTGCGCTCCTCGGCCTTGGGCGAGCGCCGGGGCGGTCTCGTCGTCCTGTCCACGGCCTCATCGTAGCCAGGAGCTCATCCATCCAGTTGTCTGACAAGTTCATCCGTTTGGTTGACGATGGCGCACAGTCGAACAGAGGAGAAGGCATGATCCTGGTGACCGGCGCCACCGGAACCGTCGGCCGGCCCGTTGTGGCCGAGCTGGTCCGAGCGGGCCACAAGGTCCGGGCGCTCACCCGTACGCCCGCCACGGCCGACCTGCCGAGCGAGGCCGAGGTCGCGAGCACGGCCGACCTGCCGCTGGACGGCATCACGTCGATCTTCGTCAACCCGGCCGTGTTCTGGACGGGCCTCGACGAGCTGCTCGCGCGGGCCGCCGGGAACGGGGTCCGGCGCATCGTGCTGCTGTCCTCGCTCGCGGCGGCGGACAGCGCGCCCGGCAACATCATCGGCGAGCACCATCTGGAGAAGGAGCGCGAGACCGAGGTGGAACAGATCACCGGACGGCCGGGACGTACGTTCGCCGAATGGGCCGCCGATCACGCCGCCGACTTCATCTGACCCCGTGGCCCGGCCGGTCGATCCGATGCCGCTTGTCCCCCGGGAGAGCTACCGCCGGGTGTCCGCTCCAGCGGGATGGCGGGGCCTGCTGCGCTCCGTAACGTCTGGTGTGCCGCTTGGCAGTCGCCGCGGATACCCAGCCGAGAGGATCGGAATGATGGCAAGCACGGACCATTTGGACGGCACGCTTCAGGAGGCCGGACCGTCCATCGGCCGGCGCCGGTTGCGCACGTTCCGCGTCCCCGTTCTCCTGGTCACGCTGATCTTCGTGATGGTGGCGACCGGCGGTGTCAACCAGCTCGTCGCGTCCGTCCCGATCCTCGCGCTGCCGGTGGGCATCGGTCTCGCCGTCGCCGGTCTGGCCTGCTATCGCTGGCTGACCCGGACGGTCGAGCTGCGGACGGCCGTCCCCGAGCTCGAGCCGGCGGGCAGGTGGTCCCTGCTGGTACGCGGGGCGCTGCTCGGGGCGGGCGCGTTCATCGCGTTGATGCTGCTGATCGGGATGTTCGGTGGCTGGAAGGACCTGTCCTGGGGCTCCGTCGGCGGGCTCGTCGCGACCGCCGGCATGATGGCGGGCGTCGCGGTCACCGAGGAGACGCTGTTCCGCGGGGTCGTGTTCCGCATCCTGGAGGAACGTGCCGGGACCGTGGCCGCGCTGGCCGTGTCCTCGCTGCTGTTCGGCGCGATCCACCTGGTCAACACCAACGCCACGCTGATGGGCACGCTCTCGATCGCCCTGACGGGTGGGGTCATGCTGGCCGCCGCCTACGTCGTGACCCGCTCGCTGTGGCTGCCGATCGGCCTGCACTTCGCCTGGAACTTCACCCACGCGGGGATCTTCGGTGTGGTGATCTCTGGCTCGGACATGCCGCCCAACGGCCTGCTCAACACCACACTGTCCGGCCCGTCCCTGCTGACCGGTGGCACGTTCGGGCCGGAGGCCAGCCTGCTGGCGCTGCTGGTGTGCCTGGTGCCGACCGTCCTCCTGCTGCGGCACGCCGCCCGCACCGGCCAGATCCGGCGCCGCCGCACCGAGGCCGTGTCCGCTTGAACGCCCACGATCAGCGGGCGCCGGTTCCCCATCCCGGCAGCAGCGACGGAAGGTCCGCGAAGGGCGGGCGGGGGCGCTCGGGCGCGGAACTCTCGCCGTCGTCACCGTCCCAGTTCCGGCCGTACTGGTCGGGCAATACGCCCCATCCCTCGTACGGAACGGGCCGGCTGGGCATGCCGCCGAGCTCATCGAGCGGGTCGACGCGCTGTTCACTGACGGTGCACAGGTGCGTCCAGTCGTCCCCGAAGTCGAAGACGTAGGCGAACCGCTCGCCGGTCTTCAGGCGGCTCAGCTTGGTCGTGTCGCTGTCCACGGTTCCTTCCGGGGCGTCCCCGTCCCACCACTCCAGGAAGCTGACGTGCGTTCCGCCGGAAAGGGTGAACATGTGCAGGTGTGCCAGGTCCCAGCGGGCGAAGCTCATGTCGATCGCCTCGGCGAGCTGGGCGAACGAGTGGGTACGGGCGGCGGCGAAGACCCGTCCTGGCCGGGGCCAGAAGTCCGCTCCATGGCCGGACACCAGCTCCACACGGATCGACAGCCACGTACGCGCCATCGCCGACGCCCCCTCAGATCAAGCGTTCAGAGTCCAGAGCGAGATTAGTGCGGCCCGTGCCGTACCGGCCATGCGTCTCGATGGACGGGCGGCCTCGCCAGAACCACATTCTGAAAGCGCCCCCGGGGCCGTCCTCGATCTCGGAACAATGTCGGGCATGCCGTACACATTGCCCCTCGTCCTGCCTGATTCCTTGGTGGACGCCCACCAGCTCGATCTGACCGCGCCCTACTCGGCGGGTTGGGGCGTCCATGCGTACGACGTCGTAGCGGCCCCCAACGGGGAGACGTACGCGCTGTACAGCGTGTCTCGGTACACGCCGACCGTCGACAGGAAAGAGCCCGACCCTGCCATTGCGCACTTCACCTACCGGGTCATCACGCGGTACTCGCCGGACGGCGTCCCGCAGGCCACCGCGCTCTGCTGTCCCTGGGCCCCGAACGAGTGGGCGTCGGCTGTGGCCAACGGGAATGACATGACGCTGTGCGTGCTGCCGGACGGCCTGCTCACGGCGAACGCTCACCCGGACCGCACCACGTTCATCGCACCTGATCTGAGTGAGGTGGTCGCCACCTACGAGACGGAAGGACGGCGCTCGTTCGAGGAGTTCGTGCCGGGCGATCCGTTCGCGGGCTCGATCAGCACGACGCCGTCCGGGCGGCTGCTCTGCGTGACCAGCGAGTACGGGGTACGCGGGTACGGCAACTCTCTGCCCAACATCGTCGGGCTCGCGGACGGCGCACTGACGCCGGACCACAAGCCCTCCATCCGGGCGATCGCCTCCCTCGATCCGGAGCCGGCCCGTCAGACCGAGGACGACCTGCGACCCCATGTCCGGTTCGAGGGGCGGCCAGTGGGCCTGGACAACCGGCCGAGACCGTCGCTGACCGAGACCTTCGAGCCGGGGGCGCTGGTCAGCCGCTTCGGCCTGGACCAGCTCGGCCGGCCCGCGCCGCTCTCGGACGACCTGTTCGTGGTGCCGGCCATCGCCCGTCGCGGCAGCAGGGGCGGCTCGTTCGTCTTCGCTCTCGTCAACGACGAAGCGGAGGTGACGGGACCCTTGCAGGGGATGGACAAGTGGGGTGACAGCCCGTTCACGGGCGAGTGCTTCAACGTGGCGGCCGGTCACGGGCACGCCTTCCACCTCAACCGGTACGGCCTCTACGCCTGGGACTCCGATGGGCAGCTACAGACCAAGCTGAGCACGCAGGACAAGGCGTTCAAGCCCCTGAAGAACTTCACGCTGATGACCTGTTCGCCCGCCGGTGAACTGCTCCTCGTCCACGCCAGGCAGCACCTGGTGCTGCGCGTACCCGTACCTGGGAACCTCGATCAGCTGGGAACGGCCGTGGAGGCGGCTCTACGCGGCTACACCAAGGAACGCACGGCCCTGAAGAACCTGTGGGCGCCGACCGAGTGGCACTGGGTCCAGCCGGACGCGCAAGCGCACCGGCTCTAAGGAAACCAGGGCCGAAGAAAAGTCGTCGGTGGCGGTCACATCTGTCTCGTCGGCTTCGTCAGGGGGGTGAACGGATCAACCGGGAGGGACCGAAAGGCCCCGCTCCCCTTTTGCGAAGGAAGCCCATCATGAACGCCTCCCCTGCCACCTCCGACTCGCTCGTCTCGCGGCTCCCCAACCCCCAGCAGCTCGTCCCGGACCTGGGTGCGGTCGCGGGTGCCCTGTTCAAGGCCGTCGGGAACGGCTCGGTCCCGCAGACGACCGTGAGCCTGGTGCAGCTGCGCGCCGGGCAGATCGTCGGCAGCACGTACCTGACCGTTCTGCACACCGGCAACCTGCGCAAGGCCGGCGAGGCGGAGGAGCGGATCACCGCCGTCGCGACCTGGCGGGACGCGCCCGGCTTCACCGGTGCCGAACGAGTCGCGCTGGAACTGGTGGAGGCGGTGCTCACCCCGGCCTCGCACGGTGAGCGCGTTCCGGACGAACTGTACGCGCGAGCGGCCGAGCACTACGAGGACAAGGCGCTGGCCACCCTCATCATGGCCATCGGCCAGGTCGGCTTCTTCATCCCCCTGGCCCTGATCGGCAAGCCGCGCCCGGGTGTGTCGCCCGAGCAGCAGTGGCGCCCGGCCACGGCCGAGTAGCGCACGAGACCGTGTCCCGGGGCGGCTGCCGCCATCGAGCCCCGCCCCGGGACCGCCTTTCTCCTCCTCTCTTTTCCTCCCGCTCGGGACCGGCGCGTGCGTGACCACTCCCCGCGCCGATGACATTTCCGTTCGCGGACTCTCATCGAAAGAAGTGAATTGCTGATGACGCATGCCCTCCGGCGGGGGCCGGCGCTCGCGCTGCTCGCCGCCACACAGTTCGTCCTGGTCCTGGACGCCTCGATCGTCGGTGTGGCGATGCCGTCGATCGGCGCCGACCTGGATTTCGCCCCCGACGACCTGTCCTGGGTGGCCAACGCCTACATCCTCACGTTCGGCGGACTGCTGCTGCTGGGAGGCCGTACGGCCGACCTGGTGGGGCGCCGCCGGATGTTCATGGTCGGCATGGCGCTGTTCACCGCCGCCTCCCTGGTGGGCGGGCTGTCGGTCGACGCCGGGATGCTGGTGGCCGCCCGAGCGGCCCAGGGCGTCGGCGCGGGGCTGGTGTCCCCCGCCGCGCTGTCGCTGCTCATGACGGTCTTCGCGGCCGGGCCCGAACGCAACAAGGCGATGGGCGTGTTCGGCGCGGTCGCCGGGGCGGGCGGCGCGGCCGGATCGATCCTGGGCGGCATGCTGACCCAGTGGCTGGGCTGGGAGGCCACCCTGTACGTCAACGTCCCGATCGGGCTGGCGGCGATCGCGCTGGCACCGCGGTTGTTGCCGGAGGCGTCCGACCGTACGGCCCGCGGGTTCGACGTGCCCGGCGCACTGACCGCCACCGGCGGCCTGGCACTGCTGGTGTTCACCCTGGTGGAGGCCAATGACGCCGGATGGGCCTCGGCGCGCACGCTGGGCCTGGGCGGGCTGGCGCTGGCGCTGGTCGCACTGTTCTTCCTCATCGAGACGCGGGCCGAGCAGCCCTTGGTGCCGCTGCGCGTGTTCCGTCAGCCGACCCTGCGCGGCTCCAACATCGTCGCGCTGCTCGCCCAGATGGCGATGGCTCCGCTGTTCTTCTACCTGACCTTCTACATGCAGCAGGTACTCGGCTTCGACGCCGTCCCGGCCGGGCTGGCGCAGTTGCCGCTGGCGCTGGGCATCGCCACCACCGCCGCCACGGCGGGCACCCTGATCGCCCGGCTGGGGCTGCGGACCACGATGGCGTCCGGACTAGTGGTCACGGCCGCCGGGTTGGCCTGGTTCTCCCGCATGTCGGCGGACGGCTCCTTCACCGCCGACGTGCTCGGCCCCACGCTGCTGATCGGAGTCGGCGCGGGGCTGGTGTTCGTCACCACCACGGTCGGCGCGACCTCCGGTACCCGCCCCGAGCAGGCGGGGCTGGCCTCCGGCCTGTTCACCACCGCCCAGCAGTTCGGCGGCGCGCTCGGGCTGGCCGCCGTGGTCGCGATCTCCACCGCCCGTACCGCCGGCGCCGGAGGTGCCGCGACCGTCGCGCTCACCGAGGGCTACCGCACCGGCATGCTCACCGCCGCCGCGTTCGCCCTGGCAGCGGGCCTGCTCGCCGCCCTCCTCATCCCGGGCCGTTCCGCCACCCCCGCCAGCGACTCCCAGCCCGGTAGCGACACCCTGCCGGCACCCGAACCCGTCGCCAGCTGATCCACCGAACGAACAGCCGACTCGGCGGCCGGATCGCCTACCCCGCAAGGGCACCGATCCGGCCGCCGAACGACTCCGGCACCCCGCCATCCGTGGCCGTGCCCGGGGCGTTGACTCGTGGCGTGTTCGCCTGGAACGACATGGCCAGAGGCGAACACGCCACGAGTCAACAGAAGCGAGCGGCACGGCGAAGGACCGTGGTCACCGCACTAGGGAGGAGGGACCGAGTGGATCAGCGATCATGCAGGAAAAGGTCGGCGGTCCCGGACGGCCGGCGGCCCGGCCGGGTAACGCTTCGGGCGTCCTCCGGCCGGGCCGGTGTCGGGGCCCCGCCTGCGCCTGGCGACCCGGTCCAGGACCGGGCCGTGCGGTCGGGGTCAGGGTTGCAGGTGGGTGAGGTCGAGGGCGGCCAGCCGGTCGGGGTCGGACAGGATGTCGATCTCGGCGATCCGGCCGTCGGCGACGGTGAAGCACATGATCGAGAAGAGGTCGCCGTCGATGGTGTTGACCAGCCCCGCCGCCCCGTTGACCAGCGCGGGACGGGCGGTCGCCGCAGTGGCCATGCGCTGGAAGACCGCCAACTGGCCCGACACCGCTGCCACGCCGTCCAGCACCCGCATACCGCCGGGCACCAGCGTGCCTGCGTCGGCGCGCAGCACGACATCGGGGGCCAGAACGGAGACCAGTGCCTCCATGTCGCCGCCGCGCGCGGCGGCCAGGAAGGCGTCCACGACCCGGCGCTGGACGACCGGGTCGGGATCGGGCACCGGGGCCGTGCCCTGGACGCGCTGCCGGGCACGGCTGGCCAGCTTCCTCGCCGCGGCCGGGCTGCGGTCGACGATCAGGGCGATCTGCTCGAACGGCATCCCGAACATGTCGTGCAGCACGAACGCGAGCCGTTCGGCCGGGTTCAGCGACTCCAGCACCACCAGCAAGGCCAGCCCCACCGAGTCGGCGACCAGAGCGTGCCGTTCGGGATCGGCGCTCTCATCGCTGACGACCGGGTCCGGCAGCCGAGCCTCCAATGGGTGCTCACGCCGCTGCCGCCGCGAACGCAGCATGTCCAGGCACACGCGGCCCACCACCGTGGTCAGCCAGCCGCCGAGATTGTCGATGTCATCGGAAGGCGAGGCCGCCAGCCTCAGCCAGGACTCCTGAACGGCGTCATCGGCTTCGGACAAAGACCCCAGCATCCGATAGGCCACCGCCCGCAGGTGCGAACGGTGTTCCTCGAACAGGCCGGCCAGAAAGTCATGCTCTTCCACGGTCACTCCTCAGACAGACGACGCTCACCTCGATGACGAATGGAACCGGAGCGATGTGACCGCAGCCCGTCCCGCTCCCCATCGACGCCGCGCCCGAGCCCGAGTCCGGCGGCATCGCCGGCTTCACCGGCCCGGCGGTCACCACCACCCGAGACCGGCAGGAGCCGTTGACGGCCGAGGCCGGCCGCGAGGGGTCGTCAGCCGAGCTGCTCGGACAGCCCGATGATGATCCCTTCGGGGCCTCGGATGAAGCAGAGCCGGTAGCTGTCCTCGTACTGGGCCACCTCGCCGACGAGTTCGGCTCCGTGCGTGCGCAGGCGGGCGATGACGTCGTCGATGCCTTCGACGAGGAACATGATGCGGCGCAGGCCCAGCGTGTTCGATGGTGCGTTCCGCGGCTCGCTGCTGACCGCCGCCGGCGAATGGAACCTCGACAGTTCGACCCGCCCGTGGCCGTCCGGGGTCCGCATCATGACGATGTCGGCACGGACGCCGTCGAGCCCGATGACACGGCCGGCCCAGTCTCCCTCGACGATCGTCTTGCCCTCCACCTCCATGCCGAGTTCGGTGAAGAACGCGATAGCGGCCTCGAGGTCGTCGACATTGATGAGGATGTTGTCCATCCGCAGGATCGTCATGGTGATTCCTTCCTCGTCGCGCGGCCGTCGTGGCCACTGATGTAGCTAGGACGGAGCCGACGCCGCAATCTCGACACGGGAAGCGTGCTGATGTTGGGACCTGCTTCTGGCCGTCACCGCCTGGGCTTCCCCATGCTGCCGGACGAGAACACGCCGGCACACCTATCCCCGGTGATCTGGGACGAGGTGGTGGAACGACCTGTCAGGCGTCGGCCCGCATGGGCTCCCGCGCCAGGCGCTCCACGTCGGGACGCAGCGGCATGTCGAGAACGCGGTCGGGCGCGAGCCCGACGATCAATCCGGCGGCTCGACGGTCGGTCCGGCGGCTCGATACATCCTGTGCTTGGAGCGTGGCTCCCGGCACATCCAGGATCGCAAAAGGTACCCGTATCCAGGTGAGTACGGGTACTCAAGCGCATCGTCGCCCGGCGCGCGACGATGCTATGCATGGAATGGAATGGCTTTCCGCCGCTGTGGGCCGATATCGCGGTCGCGGTCGGGCTGCTCGCCGTCGATGCCGTGTTCCTCCTGGGTCCCGTGATCGCCTTCCTTTTGAACCTGGGCTGGTTCCCCTCGAAGATCCGCGTTCGGGAGTTCCTGCGGTTCAACTGCGGGTTCGCTTCGGCTTCTGGTGCCGCCGCCGTGGTGACCGGCGGTGGAATGCTGGCTCTGGGTTTCTGGATTACCGGCATCGTTCAGATCGCCCTCTTCGGCGGCCTTGCATTGTGGGGTGCCGTTTCCATTCCCTTCAAGCTCTGGGACTGGAGAAAGAGCGAACGACCTCGTTCATCCTGACCGAACGCCAGGCCGCGGGAGAACCCGGATGGGCCGGGCCAGAGCCCCCGATGCCCTCCCTCAGCAGGTCGGCCCGCGCGGCGATCTCTTCGCGGAAGCGGTCGGGCGTGGCGTCCCAGTAGGGGTCAGGCGTGGACTCGCATGTGCTCCCGCGCCCATTCCTCGAAGCTGGTGAGCGGGATGCCGAGGTCCCTCGCGTACTCCGGGCGGCCCGGCTGGCCTGCCACGTTCAGCCACTCGTGCGAGGCACCCATCGGTGGCATTCCGGCGGCGAGGGCCTCCTCCTCGGTCATGTCCGGCGCGGACAGCCGCGTACCCAGAGCATGGGAAAGGACCTCGGCGATCTCCGTCATGGACAGGTGCTCGCTCGCCAGTTCCAGTTCGATTCCGTCGAATCGCTCCGGCGCGGCGATGGCCGCGGCGGCCGCCGTGCCGATGTCGTCCACCGCGACCAGGGACAGCCGGGTCTCGGGGTTCAGGACGCTGACCAGGCCGCCCTCGATGCCCCGCGGGAACAGGAACGCCATGGACGGAAGGAAGTTCTCCATGAAGAAGCCCGGCTTGAGGAGCGTCCAGTGGGGGAAGCCGGCCGAGCGGAGCCGGTCCTGGATCGCGCTCTTGGCGGTCATGGTGGGTTCCATCGAAGCCCAGCGGCCTTCGGCCCAGCCGGGAGTCTCCGTGTGCCGGCCCGCGCCGGTGACGGACGTGTGCACGAACTGCGGCACACCGGCGGCCTTCGCGCCCTCGATGAGGTTGACGCCCTGGGCCACCTCCCCCGCGAAATCGAAGCCTTCTGTGGTCATGCCGGGCATTTGCACGGAGAAAACGGCGCGAGCGCCTGCGGCCGCCCGGATCACCGAATCGCGGTCGTGAAGGTCGCCGGTGACCACTTCGGCGCCGAGCGCCTCGACGGCCTTCGCCCGTTCGGTGGCCGGGTCGCGTACCAGTGCACGGACGGGTACGCCCGCCGCTCGCAGGGCACGGGCGGTGGCCCCGCCCTGCTTGCCGGTGGCGCCGGTGACCAGGACGGGTGCGGAAGCTGCGGACATGGCACTCCTCGGGACGGGACAGCTAAACGGCGGGGCCCGCCGTTTCTGTTCGGGTACGATATGGCGGGCCCCGCCGTTTAGCAAATCTGGAGGTGACGCCATGCCCGAGCGCCTGCGCTCCGACGCCCGGCGCAACTACGCGCGCATCCTCGCCGTGGCCGAGGAGGAGGTCGCCGCCCATGGCTCCGGCGCCTCCCTCGAACAGATCGCCCGCACTGCGGGGGTCGGCTCAGCGACGGTACGGCGGCACTTCCCCAGCCGCCACGCACTGCTGGAAGCGGTCTCCAGAAAGCGCATCGATGCCCTGTGCGTCCGCGCCCACGACCTCACCGGGAAGGGCGATAGCCGGGACGCGCTCCTGGAGTGGATGAGCGACGTCGTCGCCTACTGCGTCGCCGCCCGTGGGCTGGCTGCCGCGCTGTCCTACGACAGCGCCGGGTCCGACCTCGTGCACGAGAACTCCTGCTCGGCGGCACTGGAACAGGCGGCGGAACCTCTACTGCGCCGCGCCGTACAGGACGGCGCGGTGGCGGAAGGCGTCACCGTCGCCGACCTGATCACGCTGGCCGTCGGCATCACCCTCGCCACGGAGCACCACCCCGACCCCGCCGCCCAGGCGGACCGGCTGTTCCGGCTGGCCGTGGCGGGACTGAGCCCGCAAACCTGACCAAGGCGCACGCACGGCCGGCAGAGCCGAGGACGGGCCGCATTCGCCATCTCGCCCAGGCGAAGAAGGCGCGAGGCGGAGCCTTCCCCGATCGGGACCCGACGTTCCACTGAAGCCGACACCGCTTACCCGTGCAGATAAGACAGATACCCCAGGATTTGCGCCTTCCAATAGTCAGGCCATGGCGATCGCAGCGGGCATTGTGCTTCTCTGGTTTGGCCGGAAAAGACCAACACATTTGCCGTTCGATCGAAGCGGGGCCCGACACTCCGGCAGCGTCGGATACACCGCTCCTCTGACGGGGAAGGAGTCGCCGGGATGCGCAGCGCCAAAGAGAGGTTTTCGCTGACGAGGAAGAGGGCGACCGTTTACACCCTGGGAGCCGCCGCCACTACCGTCCTGGTGGGAGCGTCAACGATCGTCCCAGCACAGGCCACGGCACCACTGCCCACACGGGCCGTCGCGTCCGGCGCCCAGGCGCTTCCGTGCCGGGTGGCCGCTTCGAGGCTCGTTTTCTTCAGGGCGCTGGAACTGTCGAAATGCAGCGACGGATACTACGGAAGCTGGAACGGGATCCCGGGCGATCAGCTCTACCTCAGAAGCGCCAATGGCACGATAACCCGCCTGATGACGGTGACCAGAAACGGCATCTCTGACACTTCTCCGGCCGTTGGCGACTATGGAGGGCCATGGGCGGCCTGCGCCTACCTCCCGTCGCTCAGGCAGACGCATTGCACCGCGCACGCCTGGTGACTCCAGCGATCATGGCGGCCGGTGCATCAGGCTGGTGACGTGCTCGTGGGACCGCTCGACGAGCAGGCGGCTCGGCTTCGACCGGCTGAGCGGTCACACCTGCCGGCGCGGGATGGTCGTGATAGTCGCGTGAGGCCACGATCTCCTGCCCGTCTCCCTGCGAGATGAGGGGAACGGTGATCAGTCCGGTGCCGTAACGATCGGTCCGAGCGGGGCCGGGAGCGCCGCGAGGTCGCGAAGCCGTTGGGGAGGGAAGTCCGTCCACTGGTCCTGCGGGTCGCGGGCCGCGTGCAAGTGCCGGTCGAGGAATCGCTGCCAGCGCCGTAGCCCGTCGATGGCAGCGCCGATATCGAGTTCGCCCGCTTCGATCGCGTCCGCGAACTCGTCCAGGTCGAGCAGTCGCTGATGGCGTCCATCGGTCGGGACCATGACGTCGATGTACAAATCCCTGACGATGATCGAGTCTTCTTCTGCGCTGACATGGACGAGGTCGACGTACCAGGTATCGGGTCCGCTCTTGTCCCGGTCGACGCCCCCTGTGGAACGCCAGGCAGGCTGCGACATGCTCACACCGAGGTCGAGCAGCACGAATACACGTTCAAGACGGGTACGGCCTGGCCACGGCGTGAAGCGGGCCGGCAACTCGAACTCGTAGGCGAGCGTGTCGTCCAGGCGAGCACCGGGCAGCGGCCCGAACAGCGGGTCCGGATCCCCATGGCGGCCCCGCCACACCTCAACCTGCTCCACGAGTCCTCCTCGGGTCCGTTGGGCTCGGCCGCGACGCTCAAGCGGTCGCTCATCCTCCGCAAGTCCGGGTGCTCACCCAGCCCGCATCCCTGCCACCTGGCCGGACGAGCTCACTGATCACACGCAGTCCCAGTAGAAACGCCCCTCGCGCCCGTCGGGGCTGAGGAAGGCGTAGCCGGTGCCGCCGCCGAAGTTCAGGGCGTACGGCTGGCCGTCCCACCCCTCCTGCCCGTGGAGCTGGAAGAAGAATCGCCATGGTGACGGCACCTCTATCCGGGGCTGCCAGAGGTTGGGTCGCCCGCCGAAGTAGCTACGCGGCGGGAAGATATCGGTCTCCGGGAGATCGATGAACTCACCGGCCCGTTCGGCTTCCCAGCAGGCGATCTCTTCTTCCAGCACTCGTTCCTCGGCTGGATCCAGCGGGGAGGTCTCGATGTGCAGCTCGACCGGCACATGCTCGTCCCAGCTCGTACCGCGTCGCCAGAGGGAGGGGCCTGTCTGCGCGTCGGTGACGTTCAGGAATTCGGGGATCCTGCCGCCGGGCTGGACGAGCAGGGCGTTGTCCCCGCCCTCGGGGGCGAAAGTGGCCGCGGTGCCGTCATCGTCGGCGACGAACAGATAGGCCATCCGCTTCTCATCGCCCGGAACCGGGAACTGCCCGACGAACATCATGGGAGTGCCGTACGCGCTGGACGACGGCCAGCAAGGATCGTCCAGCCACACCGGTTGCCCGCCCAGTTTGGCGGCCGGCTCGCAGATCGGCGACGCCGCAGGTCGGAAGGCCATTTGCAGTCGTGGTGAGAGCCAGGCATCACCGGGGCCAGAGGCGTCGCGAAGCTCTTGCCGCCTCTGGCTTACGTTCCCCTGCTCGTCCACTGGTTCCGTCTCCCTTAGAGCGCTCGACGAGTAGTGGATCTTACTTGCGGTGGCGCCTTTCCGGTGGCTTGTGGCGAGGAGCGGTGAAGGGCGCCGAAATAAGTTGATCTCCAAAGTGGTGTCGGACAGGCTGCTTGCCGGAACGGCCTGGCCGGGTGGCCGGGCGTCCGAGCACGACGGAGGTCAGGAGCCGTGTCGTACCCGAAGATCCCGCAGCGGTTCGGCGACAGGCCGTTGCCCGGCGGGAACTGGGTGGCCGAAGAGAAGATCCACGGCGCGCATCTCGCGCTGGTCGGTGACGGCCGTACGGCGCGAGCGGCCGGGCGACGCGGACTGCTGGACGAGGATCGGCTCGAGTCGTTCTTCGGGGTGACGCGCTTGTGGCCGGTGCTGGCGACAGCGACGGCGGCAGCGGCCCGTGCGACCGGGCACGAGGTGGTCTTGTACGGGGAGCTGGCCGGCGGCGGATATCCGCACCCGCAGGTACCGCCGGTCGAGGGCGTCAGCCCGGTGCAGGCCGGCGTTTGGTACGGCCCCGACCTGGTGTGGTTGGCGTTCGACTGCGCCGTCCGTACACCGTCGGGACCGCGCTGGATGGGCCGCGCCGAGCTGGCGGACCTCGTGGCCGAGGTGGGCTTGGCATGCGTGCCGCTGCTGGGCCAGGGCCGACGGCAGCAGCTCGGAGATCTGAACGTGGACTTCCCGACGCTGGTGCCCCGCACGCTGGGACTCCCCGACCTGCCCGACAACCGCGCCGAGGGCTATGTCCTCAAGCCCGCCGGATCTTGGGAGGCAGGGGAACGGGGACAACGGCCGGTAGTGAAGGTGAAGCATCCCGACTTCGCCGAGGACGCCCGCTACAACGGCGCCCGGCCGTTCGTGCCGCCGCCTGGCGGCGTCACGGGCGTACCGGCCTGGTTGCTGACAGCCGCAGTCGACCGGCTCACCCCACCACGAGCGGACGCCGCCCGCAGCAAGCTCGGCCCAGGCGCCAACGCCGCCGAACTGACCGCCGAGGTGGTGGCCGACCTGCTCAGCGATCTCGATGACGACCTGGGCGGCCTGCCCGAGCCCGACCGCGAACGCCTGGCCGCCGCGCTCACACCCGCGGCCCACACGCTGGTCACACTCCAAGGTGGTCCGCCAGCCGGTGCGGCTGTCCTATCCGGTGAGCTCTGAGAGCGCGGGCCACACCTGCACGGCCGCGAAGGCGCCGGGGAGGGAGGACACCAGCCGGCCGTCCGGGGCGAAGGTCATGGTGCTCATCGGGAACCAGCCCGGCCCTGGCTCCGGCCCCATCACCGCGAACGGTCGCCCGCCCTGGTCCAGGAAGAATGCGCGTCCGCCGTAGTCGACGGCGACCGTCCCGTCCGCTGGGTTCACCGCTGCCAAGCAGGTGTGCACCATGTCCTTGCTCGGAATCATGTTCACTCTTTCGTGCCGCGGGATCGTTCCCCAGCTCGCAAGGCGGCGACCGTTCTCAAGACCGCCCGCGCACAGGTGGCCGTCGGCCGCCAGCACGCGATCGCGCGCGGAGTCCACCAGCACGGACCGGATCCAGACCCCGCGGTCGCTTGCGGGCGACCTCAGGGCGGGTACCTCGCGGTCGGCGTCGCGCAGCGTCCGGATCGGTGTGCCTTGGCGCAGGTCCCACACCACGACCGAACGGTCCCAGGCCATCGTGACCACCCGGCGCTGGTCGGGGGTCACCGCGATCCACTTCACCTCCTCGGTGCCCGGCAGCACGAACCTGCAGTAGCCCGTGTCCAGATCCCACACCCGCGTACCGTCCCTGGCCGCCGTGACCACGACCTGACCAGCCGCCGAGATGGCCTGGATCGGGTGGGCGTGCCCGGGCAACTCCGCGATCACCGTCCAGTCGGCCGTGCCCCAGATCCGGATGCCGTACTGCCCGAAGGCGTGCATGCTCGTGGCCAGCCGCCCACCGTCCGGCGTCAACGAGGTCAGACCGACCCCCGGCGCGCCCGCTTCCACCCGGGCCTGCTCACTGGTGGACAGCGAAACGGTGAACAGCCGGCCGTAGGCGTCAACGACCACGCAGGTATCCCCATCAGGGAGAACCGCACGTGCCTCGGGGATGTACGCCCGCCGGATCTTGATCGTGCGACGTGGTGTCAGGACTTCGATCACGGCCGGCTCTCCAGGGTCAGTGTCAACGCGCCGACCGCTGAGACGTCCGGCGCCCGCCAACGATCTGACGATCAAGGCC
Source organism: Actinomadura sp. 9N407 (assembly GCF_044326315.1). NCBI lineage: Bacteria > Bacillati > Actinomycetota > Actinomycetes > Streptosporangiales > Thermomonosporaceae > Actinomadura > Actinomadura sp. 9N407. The sequence goes on from NZ_JBIRAW010000012.1 coordinate 122,551, forward strand.
CGCCGACCATAACGGCCGAGATCGACCGAGGCCCCGGGTTCATCGACATCGACTTGCAGGCACCCTCGGACGCCTCGAACTCGATGGCGAGAAGCGGCTGATGCCCGCCCGCTCAGCGTGAGGCATCACAGGCCAGAGCGTTCCGCTGCCTCGTCACTGACGAGGGAGCCTGAGCCGGAGGCGAGTACAGCCGTCGAGCATCTGCCCGTCCGTCCTCGCCCATTCGGGCCGCCTGGCGGCGTCACGGGAGTACCGGCCTGGTTGCTGACAGCCGCAGTCGGCTGGCTCACCCACCAAGAGCGGACGCCGCCCGCAGCAAGCTCGGCCCGACCGCCGACACCACGGAACTGGCAGCCGAGGTGGTGGCCGACCTGCTCAGTGACCTGCCTAACGCGACTCTTCACTTCAGCCAGCCGAGAGCCCGCGCTGGCTTCGCAGGGCCAAGACCGCCCTGCTCAGTCGAGAACGTCGCCCTTGAGGCGTACGGGGGCTTCGGAGGACGAGCCGGAGAGATGACCAGCCGCAACGCTGACCCGACCCCTACAGCCCCTTTGCCCGTTACTCGCCTGGGCGGGACAGGTTGTCGGCTGGCTGGAGTCCTTCGATGAAGGCGCGAAAATCTGTGGCGAGGTGCAGCTCGCTCTTCATTTCATTGTCGATCCAGGTGACGTGTGGCTGGTGATGGGCGCGGTAGTCCAGGGCGATCCAGCAATGGCCGTCGCCGGACAGCAGTACGAGCCCGGGCGGCAGGCCCCATTCCTTGACCAGGTAGGGGGTGTCGAGGAGTGCGACGGTGTGTTCGGCGCGCCCGATCCCGAAGAGATCGGTGAAGGGGACGTGGTCAACCGCCCAAAAAGTGGGTTGGCTGGTAGGAAAGGCGTCCCACCTGTCGCTCACCGGTCCACCGTTACGAATGCGTAGCAACTCCAGCAGTTCCGCAGGGAGGGCGACGCCGAGGTGTCGTTCCGCCTCCTGCACCAGGTACTCGGTCAGCGGTGGCTGAACGCCGTCAGTACCGCTTCCCCAGAAAGAGGCCTTAACCTGCTCGAACGGCGTCATGAGCCGCATCCTATGCATTGTCGCGGGAGGGGCGGTGACGAGCGTGGTGAACAGCGGGATCGTAGGGCGTGCCGTTCCTGAAGCAGGTGTGGATGACACGGAGCCACCCGCGGCCGAGAATCCGTGCTCCAGCCACGGGCTCGATCTCACGTCTGGATCATCACCGCATGCTTAGCGGATGGCGGTGTCGTCCTTGATCTCCTCGAAGAACGCCTTCCATTCTGCGCGGCTGAACGCCAGCACCGGGCCGGACGGGTCCGTACTGTCCCGTACGGCCACATCTGCGAGACCGAGCCCAGCCACCTCAACGCATTCTCCCTGGTGGCCACTGTGGGAGCTCTTCCGCCACGCGAGAGCAGACGGGTCATGAATCAGGGGCATAGTTCGCGCTCTCCATAGACATGTCACAGGTCTTCTACTGTTGCGGCAATCAAGTCGAGGGTATCCCGAGGACTGAGGGCAACAGCGTTCAGGCGACGAAACGCCAGCTGATAGTGGCGCACCTCCTCCGGCTCTTCAAGGAAGAGTTCGCCAGCGATCGTCTCTACGTAGACCGCGTCCGGATCCGAGTCCTCCAGGAACGACAAGATCGAAAATGCACCGGTCATGCCTGGATGCGCTCCCGCCGCGTAGGGAATCACTTGGAGGGTCACCCGGGGAAGCTCCGTCATGGCCAGCAGATGCTGGAGTTGCGCACGCATCACCTCCCGTCCACCGATCTGCCGCCTGATCGCAGCCTCGTCGATGACGCCCCAGAGCTGTGGTGGCTGCGACCTCGTCAGAAGTTCCTGACGTTCGGCACGGATCTCAATCTTGCGTTCGACCTCCTCAACAGTGGCCTCGTCAGGCCCTCCGATGATCAAGGCGCGAGCGTAGTCAGCGTTCTGGAGAAGACCCGGAATCAGCAGCGGCTGGAACGTGAGCAGCGATGACGCTTCGACCTCTAGGCCGATGTAGGTGCTGTACCGCTCACTGAGCATGTCCTTGTAGGCGTGCCACCACCCGCGCTGGCGCCCCTGCCTCGCGAGCAGAACCAGCGCCTCCCGCTGCCGCTCGTCAGCGACCTCGTACACGTCCAGCAGGTCAACGATGTCCCGCGGATTCGGCCGCTGCCACTCTCCACGCTCCATACGAGTGAGCTTGCTGGTCTGCCAGTCGAGTCGCTTGGCCACCTGCGTCGCCGTCAGTCCCGCTTCGTCGCGCAAGCGCCGAAGCTCAGCAGACAGGCGCCGGCGCCGCAACGTCGGACTGTGCCGGCCATCTGCCATGCAACCTCCTTGGGTCAAGCGGTGAGCAGATCGTAGAGCACATGGCTGATCGCGGAGCGAAACCACTCATCAACAGACTTATAGTACGCGAACCAAAATAGGTATTGCGAATCGAGCGACCTCGCGCAAGGATGCGGATGAGTAGTCCACAGCAGTGGGGCCTGGCCATGCACCACCACGGACAGTAACGACCTGAATCCGGACCAGGCTTTGTACGTCGTCACCATCGGCGTCCCTGACTGCTGACCGATGCCCCCGTCCGCTCGCTCTGGAGACGACATGCCTTCACTCCCGTTCGACGCCACCTCCCCTGCCAATGGCAAGCCACCGAGCCTTCCTTACGGCGGGGCGTACGGCTGGCAGCTCCCAACAACAGCGGCATGCGCGTCCCAGGCACGGTCCGCTCTGGCTTCGGCCATGACGGTCCTGGGCTACTCCCATGACGTGATCGACGACGGGATGCTCGCGGTCAGCGAGCTGGCCACGAACGCCTACCAGCACGCCGCCCGCGTCGGCCCGTACGGCGCCATCACCACCCCTGAGCTCTGGATGTGGGCACGCACCCGACCTCAGAACGAGCTGGTGGTCACGGTCTTCGACGCCTGCCGGAACGCCCTCCCGCAACCCAACGGGCGCGAACTGCTGGACGAGCACGGCCGCGGGCTCGGCATCATCGACGCCCTGTCCTCCTGCTGGGGCTGGCACCCCTCCCGTGCCTGGATCGGCTCACCACAGACACAGGGCAAAGCGTCCTGGTTCGCACTCCCGCTACCGGCCCGCTGGCCGATGACAGCTCGGCCAATCCCACCGGCGACAGCAGCGGAGCGCCTTCTCCTCGTACTCCGCTCACGCCACGTCCGCTGCGTCCGCCGTAGCGACGACATCGGCATCTCGCTCCTCACCGCGGGCACCCTGAACATCTGGGTCAAGCCGGCCTCGTTCTCCTGGCGGCTGAACGGCGACGACTACGCCTCCCACCCCCTCATCGACGTGCAGGAAGCCGCCGAACACATCGTCCAGACCCTCGAAGAGGCCGAGCGTCCCGTCCCAACGTGACCGCCACCGGGCCCACCAAGCCGAAAACCCTTCATGCGCAGCCGAGGTGCGCTCCCCAGCCGCCACCAAGTCCCCCTACATCAGGCATGGAGACCAGAGTGTCCACAGCAGCCAACCTCTACGTGAGAGACCCCCGCCGCACGCGCGTGAACGCGCATATCCTGCTCCTCTTCCTCCGCCACCTGTTCCCGGGCTGGGAGTTCAGCCTCGACCACCACGGCGTCTGGCGCGCCAACGGAACGATCCTCATCAGCGCTACCAGCGCCGACGACCTGCTCGAATGCCTCGCCGTCGCGGCACCCGACGCCTACACCCGAGCGCTCAGCATCTTGAACGACGCGGACGCGTAACCGCGCAGCATCTCAACAGCCCGAAAATTCGGTCGGTCGCCACACAAAGCCCTACATAGGACACCGCACAAAATGTCATCAGAGGTCAGCCGTACTCGCAGCCCGGGCTCCCCGAACACCGCAATGCAGCCTCTACTCGCTCTGTACGACGTATCCTCCAGCCGCCATTACGGAACCATCGACGCGATTCGCTGACCCCTTGCTTTCGAACTTCCGAGTTCTACAAACGCAATGGTTGCCACTGAACGAGCGGTGATCCGTCACCACGTACTCCGAACGACGGTCGCAGACCAATGACGCATTCGGGGACGATCTCCGGGCCCCTGCCGATGGCACCGTGTCTGATGGAAGACTGGCGAAGCCACCCTGTTCGCCTATTCCACTGGCCGGGCTCGCGCCCAGCATCCCGGCTCGGGAGGGACGCCCCCCATGCCCCTCAAGCCACGGTTCCGTCAGGTCGGCGCGCTGCATCGCCGGTTCGTGGATCGGGAGTCGCTGCTGGAGGCGTTCATCCAGGAGCTGCACAGGCCCGGCGGCTCCCCGCGCGTGTTCAACACCTTCGGCGTCGGTGGCATCGGCAAGTCCCGGCTGCTCCTGGAGTTGCGACAGCGCTGCACCGAGACGCACCGTACGGCGGTCATCGACCTGCAGGTCCCGGCGATGCGCCAGCAGGAAGACGCGTTGGCCGTACTGCGGGTCGAGCTAGGCCGCCAAGGCGTGAAGTTCGACCGGTTCGATATCGCGTACGCGGTGCTCTGGCAACGTTTGCACCCCCACCTCCGGCTCTCCCGGAACGAGCTGCCTTTCGCGTCCGAGAGCGAAGCGCTCTCTCAGATCCTCGACGGAGCGGCCGGAGTCCCGGTGTTCGGTACAGGGGTCGGGCTGGTACGGCTCGTTGAGAAGGCGTCGACCGGAGTACGGCAACGGCGCCGGATCAAGGTGGACGAGACGCTTCGTACGCTCGATGACCTCACCAACACCGAGCTGACCGATGCGGTCACCTACCTGTTCGCCGAGGACCTCCGCGAATCCTGTGCGGATGGAGACCATCCCTACGTGGTCTTCGTGGACGCCTACGAGGCGCTGGTTCCGCTCGCCGGGAACTCGGGACGCGCGGCGGCTCAGGATGTCTGGCTTCGTGATCTGATCGCCCAGCTAGATCAGGGCCTGGTCGTGGTGGCCAGCCGGGAACCCGTCGACTGGCAGGCACATGACCCCGGGTGGGCAGAGGTGATCCGGCACCATCCGCTCAACGGCCTGCCCATGCAAGCGCGGCTGGAGTTGCTCCACGAGGGCGGGATCGCCGACCGCACCGCCCAGCACGCGATAGCCGTCGCCAGCCAGGGGCTCCCCTTCTACCTGCACCTGGCCGTCGACACCCAAGTCACCGCCCGCGAAAGCAGAGTGGTGTCGTCCGAGGAGATTCTTCAGCGGTTCCTGCAGCATGTCGCCCCGGACGAGATCCGTACCCTAGAGCTCCTCAGCATCGCCCGGATCTTCGACTTCGAGATCTTCCAGACCGTGGCGGACGCCTTCGACCTTCCCCACCACCGGCCGGCTTGGGAGTCGCTCACCGCGTACTCGTTCGTCTATTCGGCTGGGACGAACGGACGCCGCCTGCACCAGTTGATGCGCGCGGCCCTAAACCAGCGGTTGTCAGAGGCCACCATCCGCGACGTACAGACCATCCTCCAGCGCGTATGGGATCGCCGTACCGACCAGGCCTCGGCCCCCGCCTCGGCGGACGGAACCACCACTCAAGCTCGTGCCGTCCGGGAAGCGGCGTTCTGCGCCCTTCACACCGGCACGCTCGACGGCGCTGGTGTCCTGACGTACGCGGACCGCGCCATGACTCGTGGTGGAAAGCAGGCCTCGGACGGGGTGCTGCGCGACCTGCAGGAGTACTTGCACGCGGGCTCCGGAGACTCGGACCTGGCACAGGCGGCCTACTGTCTGGAGGCCGAAACCGCGGTCGTCCTAGGGGACGCCGACACAGCCAACCGGCTGACCCCGGTCATCGACTGGCCCCTAGACCATGTGGTTGGAGCCCGCCTTGCTCTTGCAGGGGCACACGGACGCCGCATCGCCGGAGCCACCAGCCAAGCCCAGCACCTCTTCTCCAAGGTGTGGCGAGAGCACGCCGGGCCCGTACGCCTGCGGGCCGGCTACTGCATGGCCGACCTGGACATGTGCCAGGGCCGCTTCCGCGCCGCACAGGCCACCGCTGAACAGATCCTTGCGAACGCCCCTGCCGAAGACCTCGTTCTCCAGGGCGACGTCGTACGACTGCAACATCTCGGCCACCGCTTCGCGCTCGATATCGACTCTTCCTGGCGTGCTCTGGAACGGGCCGCGCTCCTGTACGAGCGGGCAGGGGCCGTTATGGAGCAGGCCAACGTCAAGACCAATCGAGCCGAACTCCTCGCTTGGAGCACCCCGCTCCGTGCAATCGACGCAGCGGCCGAGGCCATCGAGGCGCACTCGGAGCTCGGTGTCCAACACGAACTCGGCAAGGCCTACACAGCCCTAGCCATCGCGCAGCTACGCCTACGCCAGCACCACGAAGCCGCGGTCTCGTTTCAGACCGCTGCCGAAGCACTCGAACGCGCCCAATATCGCTCAGGACGCGCTCGCGCCGAACTGTTCCGCGCGTTCCTGTACGTGCGGACCAATGACCTTGAACGGGCAGCCACGTCGGCTCGCTGGGCGGTCCACGAACTACTCGAAGCCGAGGTCTACCCCACATTGGTCATGCTGGCCGCACAACTTCTGAACGCCATCGGTGCCCCCGACGAGCACGTCACCATCGCCGCGCATTCCGCACGCGGGCAGCTAGACCCCCTGGACTCGACAGCCGCACTCGAAGCCCGTACGGAAGCCTTGGTGATGGCCCTGCTGGAGGACAGATGACGTGGGTGGACCTGTACGAACGAGCCCGCGCTCGCCCTGATGCGGCCGCTGGCTACTACAACCACAACATCCGCATCGACACCGCTGACGGGCCCGTCATCGTACGGATTCCCATCCACGGCGCCGACATGATGGACCTCCGGCTGTGGCCTGAGGATGAGGTTCTCGCAGCTATCGCGCCGTACGTTCAGCACGCCCCACGTCTGCTGCATGCCTCCACCGACCCGCCGTTCCAGGTCCACGAGTTCATTGATGGCGACCTCCTCAACGACATCGCCCCTCGCGGCACCGCCGTCCCGTCCCATGTCCCGGCTGACGTGGCCCAATTCTTCGTTCAGCTAACTCACGTCCCCAGGGAAAAGCTCCCGCCCTCCCCAGAGGGCTGGCCTCCCGACGGCGACACCACTGCCTTCGCCCAGCAGCTCTCCACCTTGACCCAACGGGTGTACGACACGTACCGCGGTGACTACGCCGACCTCTACGCCTCGTTCGGCATCCCGACCGATCCGCTGGCTCCCATGGACGCGCTCTGGCACAGCCTCACCCGACGCCCCTTCGTCTGCGTCCACGCGGACGTCCACCGCCGCAACATGATCGTGAACGGCGGAACGAGCAACATCCTCGACTGGGAACTCGCGCTGTGGGGCGACCCTGTCTACGAGTTGGCCGTCCACCTCCACAAGATGGACTACCTACCTGCCGAACGCGACGCCCTGCTCGCCCACTGGCTCAATCACATGCCGGCCGAGATCATCGTCGGTTGGGAGGAGGACCTGGACTGCTACCTCACCCACGAGCAGATCAAGTCGGCCATCGTCGACTCCGTCCGCTACGCCCAACTCTTCGCCCAGGGCGGCCCGTACCCGTACCCGCCCGACCAGCTCGTGGCCTCAATGACCGCCAAGCTCAACGCCGCCCGCCCCCACTGGGACATCCCGGTACAGCTCAGCATCGATGTGGTGAAGACGTCCCTTCTCGCCTGACCCACAGCACCTACTTATAGAACTAACCGGACAAGCCGGAACAGCTTCCCAGATACCAGCTTTTGCGGAAGAATCTGGCCATGGCACCCTCAGCAAGGCTCGCTATTGGTCAAATCGTGCGATACCCCGACCCGCCTGTCGTCGATCCCGAGTACATCGATGAATACCGCAACTTCTTCAACCTGACCGCTGCACCGAACACACCACGGCTCATCATGAACCGTGGGATTGACCGTCCAGCCTTGACAGAAGCATCGGACGGAAAAAGAAGAGCCGTAATTCTCATTCGTTCAAACCCGATTCAGGCTGGAACGACTAAGACTCCGTGGCATGATGTATTCAACATGCGCGAGAGGCGCCTAACTTATTACGGGGATCACAAAGTTAACACGGTGCAGCCACTGGGAAGCACCCTGGGAAACGCCTCCTTGCTGGAAACGGCGGAAGCGCATGAAGCCAACTCCAAATCAGCTCGGAGTTTGGCCGTACCCCTGCTGGTCTTTAGAACAGTCGAGGTTGGAAATCAAACCAAGGGATATGTAGAGTTCTGTGGCCTAGGGGTCATTGAGCAGTTTCAGGCTATTCAACAAGTTGATCCGCCCACGGGAACACAGTATCCGAATTACGTGTACGAGATCAGGTTCTTGGACTTGGCCGCTGAGGGCGACCAACTTGATTGGCGATGGATAAACGCGAGGCGAGACCCGAGCCTGTCCATTGAGCAGGCGAACGCACTGGCTCCCTCATCCTGGCTGGCATGGGTAGATACGGGACAGGTTCGATTCGAAAAGAACGGGCAGCCTGATCCTGACGACACAGAGAACAAACCAAAATCACCCGACTGGGCATGGGATGAAATCGTCTTGGCGTGCGCACTTACATACAAAAACGACTGGCGCGAGGTCAAGAGAAGCGACCCACGAGCCATGGAACTTTCAGACCTGCTTCAACTGTTGCCCGTACACCCACACTGGGCACGCGGGGATGATTTCCGAAATTTCAATAGTGTTCAGCGCAAAACAGCAGATATCGCCACGGCCCATCCGTCCTACCGCGGAAAGGCCACCAGAGGTGGCCAACTAACGCGGCAGGTAGTGAATGAATTTATCAAAAACCCCGAGCGAATGCTGGCGACGGCGGATCAAATCAAGAACACCATTGCATCAGAAGACACTGCTCTTATCGAGAAAATCGCTCAGACGAGCACAGCCGAGGAGGATGTTTCCGCAGACGAAGGCCAGGTACTGGAACGTTTGCATCGCGTGCGGGAACGTGATCCCGGTCTAAGGAGAGCAAAGATACGCGCCTCCGCCACGCTGGCATGCGAGGCCTGCGATTTTGACTTTTCAAAGCAGTACGGAACCCACGGTGAGGGCTACATCGAGGTACACCACATAGTGCCACTCCATCAGGCTGGACCGTCCAAAACAAGACTCGCGGACCTCGCCCTGCTCTGTTCAAATTGCCACCGAATGAGCCATCGACGCCTGAACAGCACAGGCGCATGGCCTACTCCTCAGGAGCTGCGTCACATTGTGGCTGTTCAGGTTCGAACTCCACGTTCAACCAGCGATTAGAACAGCGGAAGGTTAAAGGTGAGCAAGTACACCCGATTGATTGTAGCCTGGTTCATCGAGTTCGCGTTTACGACGACCGTGTGCGGCTTTTCCCCATCGTGCCGCTCAGGGCCAGAGACATTTATCGTGTACGGCGCCACTGCTCCTACCTCCAGGACGATACCGGTCAGGCGTTCGCCGAATCCTCGGGCGCACCAGCCGGGAGCGTGTCCAGGAGATACTGGCCGGCCAACTCGTGCAGGCGCATGAGTTGGGCTGGGTTGATGGTCTTCAAAGACAGGCTACGGGCTCCGTCAGCAGCATCTCGGCGTGCTTGAGCTGTGCTTCAAAACTCTACCCGCCGATGACTCGGTGGCCATCGCCTTCAGCCCGGCGACGTCATCACGTGGATCCCCTCAGGGCACGACCGGAACGATGGTCACGTCCGCCCCACGCTCACAGAACCACGCTTGAAGGTCAGCGTCGGCGAGCCGCTGATCCTCGGCGACATCGCTCGGCCCGACCAGCGTTCCGGTTGCTCCCGCGAGTTGAACACCAAGGATTCGACTCGAAATGAAGAGGGTCCGCTCAAATTTGGCACTGCGGAAGTCAGCGCCTTCCAGGTTGGCACCATCAAAGCCTACGCCACGGAGAGAGGCCTGTTGAAAGTTCGCTTCCCTAAGATCGGCGTTCAACGCTTCAAGGCCGGACAACCAAGCATTGACGAACGTCGCCTTCTTTCCGAGCACGCCGTACAAATCCGCTCCTATCATCTCCACATCGTCGAAGCACGCGCCCTGGAGGGAGGCATCGGTAAAATCAGCACGATTCAGCGTACAACCACGGAACGAGACACCATCGAGGCAGGCTTCAGCGAAATTGGCACCATTCAATTTAAGCACTTGGAGGATCGCTCCGCGAAAGTCGAGCCTGTAGCCGTCGAGCTTACTTTCCTCGCCGTGCTCGAGTCGTTCAAGGTGGGCGCGTAGCGCCAACGCGGCCGACTCGTTGTCCGGCCAACGATAAACTCCGGATTCAGGCGCCGACATCTTTATCGTGGACGGTCGCGCGCGATCTATTCCATGGCTGCAAGCGATAATCAATGGTTGTTCTGCTCATAGTTTCTTCGCACCTTTTTGTAGGCCTTAACAAGGTGCTCCCCAGCCCTGTCTCGAACGGCGAGCCTGAGCACGCTCAATGGCACCATGGACACGGAATCGCCTTGAGCGGCATATGACTTGATGTACGGGTTCTTGTGATACGGGTTATCGACGGCGTTCTCAACTTCCTGGTCTTGATACCGCCAGAAGGCGTAGCCGGGACGAACCAGGGATTCACCCAGGTACCTGATCGCACCTTGAATGAAAGCGCTCTCCTTTTGTTCCGTGACCTCTTCCCGGGTTTGGAACCGCTCAAGCACGATTTTTTCCAGCTCTTCAAGAGACCCTCGAGAGAAGTCGAACCTGAAGACACCTGGAAGGTGGCGCCCGCGCCACGCGGAGAGTTCGGCATCCATGCCGGTCTTTCAACGTTCGAGAAAGAGAGCCTCAGCGTCGTTGAGTTTGGGCTCGTTGAGTTGTCCGGGACTGGCAGCAGCGGTAGCCGGGACCCGCTGCTTCCCATGGTGGGACACGTACTGCTGGGCGGTGCCGTCGAAGACTGAGGTCAACTCATGGCCTGTGCGCCTTGAAGCGAGAGAAGCTACCAGATATAGGGGGGCTACTGGAACGTCGGTGCCATCGTCGTTGACCAGGTGAGGTACACCCGCGAAAATAGCGTCCCGGTCAGTGTGGTAGCGCCACTCTCCACCGAAGTTCCGGATCAGCGTTTCGCCGATATATCGCGCACATCGATCAAGGAAGTCTCGGTGGTTGACCGCATACACAGATCGCCTTTCTGCGAATGTGTCGAGCAGGATTTCCTCGAGGCGAGCCAGCGAACCCCGCGAATAGTCGAACGGAAAGTCCCGTGGCAGGAGGAAGTCTGCCAGGCCGGCCAGCCTGGGGTGCATCGCCTCCAGCCACTCCTGGAAGACCCCATGGCCGGCGAGCGGAGCGTCCTGGCAACCACCATCTGACGCTTGGCCCTGGCCAGGAGTCGAGTTTGTCATGCACAGAATCCTCTACGGCGTAGACCCGTACTGGTCAGGTACTGCTGGTCTCCAAGTCCTCGCGCATGCCGTCGTAGTCTTCGGTGAACGTCTCCCCTGTGCGCTGCTCGACGGCGACCTGGATGGACCATAGGGGGACGCAGTCAAAGGGCTCATCGGGTGGCGGAACGTTAGATAGGACGTAAGGAATGCGGTGGTACACGTTCTCTGCCGGAGCGTCGTCGCCCCAGTCTTGGTAGTGCCAGTGCGCGAAGCCGGCACGGACGAGGGTCTCGCCGAGATAGCGGACCGCGCCCTCAACGAAGTCCGCGTTCGACTCATGAGTGACTTCATCCTCGTCGCGGAAGCGGTCAAGAACGACCTGCTCCAAGGCCGCGAGCGAGTCCTTGCTGAAGTCGAGTACGATATCTTCTGGAACGAACCCCGCGCGCCACTGCTCCAACTGCTCCGGCATCTGGCGCTGCCAACGCTCCAGGAAGGCACGAGCCGCGTCGGAGAGGTCTGGTGCCTCCGCCGTGCTTTCTTTAGCAGGTCCCTGTACGGGATCCGTTCCCGCCTTCGCCTGGTAGGCGTCGTAGTACTCCTTCGTGCCGTCGAAGACGTGCGCGAGTTCGCCGCCTGTACGTCGCGTGAGGAGCGATGTGATCAGGTGCAGGGGAACCACGCCGACGTCCGTGCCGTCGTCGTTCACCACATAGGGATACCCCGAAATCGCGGAATCAGAATCCGTGCTGTAGCGCCATTCGCCACCGAAGTTGCGGATGAGGCTCTCGCCGATATAACGAACGCATCGGTCCAGGAAGTCCTTGGATTCGGCGGCGTAAACGGCTTCCTTGTCGGGGTACTCCGACAGAAGGATCCTCTCAAGATAGACAAGCGATTCCCGTGAGTAGTCGAATGGGAAGTCCGCCGGGAGCGAGAAGTCCTCCAGGCCCGCAAGGCGGGGGGACATGGCGGCCAGCCACTCGTCGAAGACCTCCCTTGGGGTGATCGTCTCGGGCGTGGGCCGCTCGGGAAAGTCCGCCATGACACCTCCTTGGAACTCCGGTCGTCAGGCCACGGACACGAGGCCAGCATACCCAGATCAGGGAACCGGGCTGCCCTGTCCATGCCATACCTGGTAGGGGATGCCGGCTTCGTTCAGTTTCTTGATGTCCGCCGCGGAGGGCGGTTCGCCGAAGATATAGACGATCTTCCAGCCCTTGGCGGCCAACTGCTTGTCCTTGTCGAGCTGTGTCAGCCCGGACGCGTCTTTCTTCGGATCGAGCGAGTTTCCTGACTTGAGTTCGTAGGCCAGTCTTTCCTCTGGATTGACGATATCGTAATTGCGCTTGACGCCGGTCAACTCCTTCAGGTCCGTGTTGGTCACCCAGCCATCGGTATCCTTGAAGCCGTGGTCGCCATAGAAGGCATTCTCGTACGCGTCACCCTTGGGCTTGCGGCCCAAGTTGTCGATGTAGTAGTTGTCGCGCCAGAAGTCCCAGGACTTGGCATTTGTCGGATGACTCTTGAGGTATTCTTTCCAACGGGCCAGCATGTGCTCGCGAGTGCCGGGCTCGTAATTCTTGTGGTTCTTGATGCCCCGAAGGTCCTTGGGATCCGGCTGAGGCTCATTGCGGAACTGCTCGGCGGGGTTCTTCCATGAGTATTTGCGTGGGTTGTCGGGAGTTCCTCCCTTGAGTGGGTTGCCATCCATGCCTGGCGGCTTCTCACTGTTGGGCGTGGACTTCTTGCCCTTGCCGAAGAGGTCGTCGACCCACTTGCGGAGCTGGGGGCCGAGCCTCTTGAGCAGGGGCGCGAGGAGGCGGCCGATGCCGGCGCCGACCAGGCTGAGGGCGGCGCCGATCAGGCCCTGGGTGAACAACTCCTTACCGCTGATCTTGCCTTCGGCCCAGTCGACGGTGTTGCCGAGGAAGTCGCCCGCCCCGAACAGGATGGCGCCGGCGGCGAAGATCCCGCCCAGGGGTAGCTCGGCGAGCCAGCCGAGGACGGGGATGAAGGCTGCGGCGATCATGGCGACGGCGGCGATGGCCATGATGGCGCCGCCGACCCATTTGAGGGCGGTGGCGATGAAGCGGAAGACGTCGGCGTGCTCCTTGATGAAGCCCTTGATGTCCTGGATGCGGTCGCCGATCCAGTTGCCGGTCTTCTCCAGGCCGCGCTCAAGCCAGTTCTGGTCGCTGGTGGGCGAGGTGCGGCCTGCCGCTCGGATGGCCTGGCCGGCCCGGGTGGCGGCTTCGTTGGCCTGGTTGCGGAGGGCGGCCGCCTGGGTGAGGTGCTGCTGCCAGTTCCCTTCCAGGCCGGAGAGTCGACCGTCCAGCTGGGCCTTCTGCTGGTCGTAGGCCGTCTTGGCCGTCGGATCGTCCTTGGTCTGGGCTTCGGTGGGTTCCTTGAGGTTGGATTTGGCGTTCTCGGCGGACTTCAGGGAGCCGAAGGTCTGCTGGGCGTCCGAGCGCAGGGTGCCCATCCGGGACTTGAGGGAGTCGAGCTCGTTGGCGAAGCCCGTCAGGGCTTGGGAGACCTGGCCGAAGGCGGTGTGGGCGGTGTCGTAGTGCGGGGGAAGCTGTGCCACACCGGTGCGGAAGAGGTCGCCCTCGCTGCCGATCCATTCACCTGAGGACAGGTTGCGGATGTCGCTACTGGCCTGACCTGCCGCGGTCGAGAAACGGCCGTATTTTCGGGCGCTCTCTCGAATTGTTTCGGGCTCGCCCTCAACCTCGAAGGCCGCCGCGGGGAAGTTGAGAACCGTCATGGCACGTACCCCTTGTGCACAGGAACGGGAATGGTTCGGATGATAACCTAGATGGTGACTATCCTGACTTCGGTTTGTGTGCCAAAGGGGGTGGTGATGGCCTCGTCGTACTTCAGCGTGCGTCTGTCGACGTTGCAGCACTTGGGAAGCAGGCTGCAAGAGGTCGGCAAGACGGTGAACTCGGGGGCGACTTTCGGAGACGCCAACGGTGCGGAGAGTTACGGAGAGATCAATTCCGCGCTGGGCGACTTCAAGTCGGACTGGGAGAATGCCACGAAACGCCTGGTAGAGAAGACCGGGACGTGGGGGCAGAAGACCAGTGCCGTCGGTCAGTTCATGGGCGAACATGATCAGGCGATCGCGGCGGCCTTGCGAGGCGAGAAGGCGTGACCGCTTCCGGCCACATCCATCGGCCTCCGTTCGCTTTTCGTGTCGAGGTGCCCGATGACTGGACGGTCTTCGATACCGCACCAGAGACGTGGCGGCACAGTGCGAAAGCGCTGGTCAGTGGTGGGGAGTTGACCCCTGCTCAGCGTCGCGGCGCGATGCGGATCCTGCAGGATGTGGCCGAGTCCGCCCAATTGGTGGGCGTCTGCGTTTCGGCGGTGAAGCTGGCCAGAGATCGGGAGCGCCGGATTTTCTGGGGGACGCTCTCGCTGACCTGGTACGACTCGAAGCCGATCGAGCCGGATCTCGCCTTTCTCGAGATCGTGGTCGGCAAGCGGGATCGGCGGCAGATCTTCGAATGTGATCTCGCGGCGGGCCTGATCATTCGCGGCCGAACGGTCTGGGCGGATCCGCTACCCGGAATCATGACCGAGGGTCGCACGTACGACACGCAGATCTATCTGCCCATGCCCGGCACCACATGGACCGCGCTGTTCAGCGGGAGTACGGCCGCGGCCGCTCATGCCGATCTCATGGAGAAGCTGGTCAGGCGAATGGCGCTCTCACTGAAACCGGATCTCCCCGTACGCAACCCCAAGAGCGGTCCTGAACGTATATCAGAGGGAGCGGACGCCTTGCGCGAGCGGCTGCGGTCGGCGACGCACGGCGATAAGCGATCTTGAAAGGAGTCTTCGTGGGAACCAAGTTCTCGATCACCGGCAACGCCGTCAACAAGCACGCCACCAATCTCGATACCTCGGTCAACAACCTGAACGCCAATCTTCGCCAGTTCCTGTCGGCGATCGAAGGCCTGCCCACGGTGTGGCGGGGCGCGGCCTTCCAATCGTTCAACCAGTTGTCGAACCGCTGGGCGCTCGCCTCGCGCGACCTCAACGGCGCACTCACCACGATCCGAGGCCGGGTGGGCAACGCCGGGCATCTGTACGACACCTACCACGCCGAGCAGGCGAGCAACCTCAACCGGACGATGGCAGGAGCCAACTGGGACGGCGCCAAGTTCCGCGCCTGACGCGCCCGCGCGCCCGCCGCGCCTGGGCACGACCGACGAGCTTGAGAGGAAGAACCGTGGGAGAAATCTACAGTTATGACTCCGGGGTCGCGCGTGACTCCGAGGGCGGGCTGGCCGCGACCATCGCGGCCCTGGAGGGCAACCTGGCCGAGCTGGGCGGGTTCGTCGCCAGTGTTTCCGCGAACTGGGAGGGCGACGAGCAGGGCATCTACCGCAACGTTCAGAACCAGTGGGACAACGGCGCCAACCAGATCAGGGAGATCCTCGCCCAGGTCAAGACGGCGCTCGGGCAGACGACCGAGTCCGTGGACACGATGCGGGGGCGGGTGCGCACCACCCTGCAGGCGTGATGGATGGATGATCGGCAGAGGCTGGAAGAGCACGGCCTCGGGCGGCAGCGGCTGGTGGCCGGTACGGTCCATGGATCATCGTGGCGCGACCGGCGGCGGCGTGGGGCCGTGCGGCCCGTTCTGGGCGGTCTGCTCCTGGCCGTGCTCGTCGCGGTGGGATTCGGGGTGGCCGCGTATGTCGCCGATCAGCTGGAGAAGCAGCGGCGTTCGCGGTCACAGTCGATCGTCCAGGTAGGCGGTCTGGACGAGCAGCGGACGCCGGCCGCGACGTACGAGGGCGCCGCGCCCGGGAGGTTGTTGCGCGGGGTAGACGCCGGGCCAGAGCTGCCCTTCCTGACGATCGCCGCTCATCACGAACCCGGTCGCGCCCAGTTCGCGCAGGCGCTGCAGGAACGGCTCGAACAGGGCTCGGCCCACGCCGCCGGCGTGCCGGGCGAGGAGGAAGTGCAGACCGATGTCGCGGGCCTGCGGGAGGAAGTCCATCAGGGGCGCGAGCGGGTTGCCTGAGCCGCTGGGAAGCAATTCGTAATCGTCGATGACGACGACGATCTGTGGTCCCTGCCACCAGGAGCGGTCACGGAGCTGCTCGGGGGTGACGTCCTCCGGCGGGAGGCGGTTCTTCAACTCGCTGCTCAGCCCCACGGCGAGGCCGGAGATGGCGTCGGGCGTTCCGGCGTAGGCACCGAGGTACGCGTCGGGAACGAAGCCGAGCAGGGAGCGACGCGGGTCGAAGACGGCGAAGACGACGTCGCCGTCGGTATGGGTGTCGATGTACGACCGCACGACGCATTTCAGCAGCGAGGTCTTGCCGCTCCGCCCCTCGCCGAAGATGAGCAGATGCTCGTCCACTCCGAAGAGATCGATGTTCACCGGGCGGAGGTCGGTCTCTCCGATGCCCAGCATCAGCCGCCCGGAGATGAAGTCGACACGCGGCGGCAATAGGCGAACCGGTGGTACACGGGGTCCAGGCCAGGTGTGGTTGATCTGGCTCGCGGCGTCGAGCAGCGCGTCGTACAGGCCGGCGGTACGGGCGTCTCCGTCGAGGCGGGGCAGCGCGATCTGGGCCAGGTTGCGGTCTGCGGTCAGGCAGCGGCCCGGCTGGTCGGAACGGATGTTCTCGACATGCTTACGCGAGATCATGGAGTCCATCGGGTCGTTCAGCCGGAGCTCGATCCGGCCACCGATCGCGGGCTGCAGGTTGGTCCGCAGATCGTGCCAGCGCGGCGCGGTGAGGATGAGATGCACGCCGTACGCGAGGCCGCGGGCGGCGATGTCGGCGAGCACGTCCCCGAGATCCTCGTAGTCGCTCTTGATGGTCATGTAGTTGTCGATCACCAGGAAGACGTCCGCGACCTCCAGTTCGGGCAGCTCGCCCGCCTGCCACATGCGCCGCATGGTCTCGGGTGAGTCGATGCCCTTGGCGCCGAAGATCCGCTCGCGATCGTCCAGTAGGACGGCGGCCTCGCCGATCGTCCGGCGTACTCGTTCGGTGTCCAGACGGCCGCAGACCGTGCCGACGTGCGGCAGGTCCGCCAGCCCGGCCAGCGTCCCGCCGCCGAAGTCGACGCAGTGGAACGCCACCTCGCCCGGGGTGTGTGTGAGAGCGGCGGCGAGGATGAGCGTACGGAGCGCGGTGCTCTTGCCGCTTTGCGGCGCGCCCAAGATGGCCAGGTGCCCGCCGGCGCTCGAGAAGTCGTGACACAGGTCGTTCTGGCGCTGCTCGGCCGGTACGTCCAGTAGCCCGAGGGGAACGCGCAATCCGCCGTAGCCGTGCGCGCGGAGGCCCAGCCGGGGGTCGTGTACGGGCTGCCCGGTGATGGCGTCCAGGGTCAGCTCTCTTGGCAGGGGCGGGAGCCAGACCTGGTGTACCGACCCGCCCATGGCGGCTAGCCGCTCCACGGTGACGCCCAGAACGGTCGGTTCGTCGCCGTCGTCGTCGAACTCGCCCTCCTCGCTCTCCAAGGCGGACGGTTCGCGAAGGGGCTCGTTCCCGGGATATGTGGGGAACGCGACGAGGGGCACCTCTTCGTCGTCGGTCGCCATCTCCACGCCCCGGTACGGGCCGGAGACATAGGCGCCCTTGAACCGTTCGAACATCGTGGTGTCGACCTTGAGATACCCGGAGCCCGGCACCGGGGGCAGTTCGTAGGCGTCCGGTGCGCCGAGGACGGCCCGGCTCTCCTCGGCATTGAAGGTCCGAAGTGCCAGCCGGTACGAGACGTAGCTTTCGAGGCCGCGCAGGCGTCCTTCCTCCAGGCGTTGGCTGGCGAGCAGCTGGTGCATCCCGATGGAACGCCCGATGCGGCCGATCGCGATGAACAGTTGGATGAAGTCGGGCTTGGCGGCCAGCAGCTCGGAGAACTCGTCCACGATGACCAGGAGGTTCGGCAGGGGCTCCAGGCGCTGTCCCGAGTCGCGCCGCCGGTTGTACTCGGCGACACCGGACAGGTTGCCCGCGTCCATGAGGATCTGCTGGCGCCGCTTCAGCTCGCCGAACAGTGCCTCGTGCATGCGGTCGACCAGGCCGAGATCGTCCGAGAGGTTGGTGATGGATCCGGCCGTGTGCGGCAGGCCCTCCAGACCGGCGAAGGTGGCACCGCCCTTGTAGTCCACGAGGACGAAGGCGAGCCGTTCCGGAGAGTGGGTCATCGCGAGGGCGAGCACCAGCGTGCGCAGCAACTCGCTCTTGCCCGCTCCGGTGGCGCCCACGCACACGCCGTGCGGTCCCATCCCGCCCTGCGCCGATTCCTTGAGATCGAGGATCAGTGGGGTGCCGTCGGCGGTCACGCCGATCGGGACCCGCAGGAAGTCGCGGGTCGTGCGCGGCAGCCAGGAGATCGGCAGATCGCCGATGTCCTGCGCGCCCAGCAGCTTCGCGAGATCGAGGTCGGCGA
Source organism: Actinomadura sp. 9N407 (assembly GCF_044326315.1). Lineage (NCBI taxonomy): Bacteria > Bacillati > Actinomycetota > Actinomycetes > Streptosporangiales > Thermomonosporaceae > Actinomadura > Actinomadura sp. 9N407. The sequence continues at coordinate 141,256 of NZ_JBIRAW010000012.1, forward strand.
CCAGCGGTTCGTCGGCGCCCGCCGTCCCATGGACAAGGCGCAGCGGCGCCAGGGCACGGGCAAGGGCCTCGGCCTCCGCGCCGCTCATCTCGTCCAGGCGAGCGGTGAGCGCGGGCCTGCGGTCGGCCGCGTCGTCGCCGAGGTCGTCTCTGAGGTCGTCGACCTCGGCGACCTCGTCGATCGACACCCGGACATCGACATGGGACGGCTCGGTTTCCCGGTCCGGTACGAGGTGGACGACGCAGACTCCGAGATCACCGAGGGTCAGGGACGCCTCGGGCGAGCGCAGTTCGGCGCGCCCGTCGAGGCCGTTCTCGTCGACGATGACGACCAGGCGCTCGCGCGGTGGCGTCTTGGCCCCGAGGCGGACCGACCGGTTGACATACGCGGTGCGCTCGGCGAGTTCGCGTTCCAGAACCGTGCGCAGCGCGTCCGCGGAGTCGGCCAGGTAGCGGCGTGGGTCAGGGCCGCCCGTGGCGGGAGCGAGGCAGTGGGGCAGCCACTTCACCCAGCGCCAGAGCGGCTCGGCTTCACGGGCGAAGCACAGGGCGAGCCGTACGTCGTCGGGGGCGTGCAGCGCGGCGGTCTGCGCGATGAGGAGCCGGGCGACCTCGCGTGTCTCCTCAGGAGAACCGACGACGGAGACCGTACCGCCGATCCCGAGCGGGACGGTGATCGGCTGGTTGTGCAGGACGGTGTAGTTCTCGACCAGCCGCTCGGCAGCGCGGTGGCAGATCGCGTCGGGGACTTCCAACGGGTTGCCGCTGGGGCGCAGCGTCGCGCGGAGGGCTCGCTCGACCGTTCCCAGGCCGATGCGTACGTGGAGGAAGTCGGCGTCGCCGGGGCGGCGTTCCCAGCGGCGGGCGTTCTGGCGGGAGAAGTCCAGGAGCGCGCCCGGCGGCGGATGAGCGAAGGCGGCGGCCTCGCTCTGGGCCCGTGCCGCCTTCCGCAGTTCCTCGCGCAGATCTTCGAGGTAGGAAAGGTAAAGCTCGCGCGTGCTCGCGGCCTGACGGCGTGCGCCGGTGCGCTGGCCGATGAACATCAGTACCCCGCCCGCGACCATTGCCGTGATCATGACTATTCCGGCCAGCAGGAAAATGGGATTTCCGCCGGCGATCATGAACATGACCATGCCGAGGCCGCCGAGCGCCGGCAGCGCCACCTGCATCGTGCTCTGCAACGCGCTCGGCGGGCTCGGACGCTGCGGGATCGCCGCCAACTCCCGCCGGCCGGACGGAACGGCGGGCGGACGCGTCCGCGCTGGACGATGTACGACGACGTGGCCCATAGGTCCCCAAGAATGCGTCACTAACTCATGCCGTCATGGCCTCGATGGGAACATGTCATATTAGCGACATCCAATGTCATGTCAGGCGATATGTGAGGTCCAGGTGAAACGGTCATGACCGGGGCGTTCACGCGACTCACCGTGGCCGGCCCCGCGGCACGAGTGGACATGTCCATTCCCGGTGACGTCACGGTCGCCGAGACACTGCGTCTGATCGGCGCCCCGGACGCGGAACGGCCGCGCCGGTGGGTCCTCGAACACCCGGTCAAGGGTCCGCTGGCGCCCGACAGTTCGCTGAGCGCGGCCGGAGTCCTCGACGGCGAGACGCTCTACCTGCGGCCGGACGACGACGGGCCGCTCGCCCCGTACTCCGAGGACGCGGCCGAAGACGCGGCGGCGCTGGCCGACGCGGCGCCGGGGGCCTGGAGTCCCGCACTGACACAGGCGACCTCGGCGGCGATCCTGGCCATCTGGCTCGGGCTTTTCGGGCCGGTGCTCATCTGGAGATACGGCGCAACGACCCAGGTGATGACCGCGATCGGCACCGTCGCCGGGATCGCAGCCGGCACCGCCGTCTCAGCGCGCCGGCTGCTGCGCATCCCGTTCGCGACCGGGCTCGCGTACGGCCTGATCGTCCTCGTCGTCTCGTTCGCGGTGGCCGCCGCCGAGTTGATCGGTCTCGAACGATCGGGCGCCGTCTGCGCCGGCGCCCTGGCCTTGGTCGTCGCCGTCGTACCCGCGTTGTGGCTCGGTCCCCCGCTGGCGCCCGTGACAGCGGGGACGGGATGCGCTGCGCTGTTCGTCGCGGCGTGGTCGGGGCCCGTCGCGCTCGGCCTGCCGGTGGTACGCGGCGCCGCCACCACGGTCCTGCTCGGGATCGTGGTGGCCGGATTCCTGCCGCGGGCGGCCGTCGAGGGAACGGGGCTCGGGCGGATCGCCGACCAGGTCATGGCGGGTGGCGCCGTCCGCCGCAACGATGTCAAAGCGGCCGCGCGGCATGCCCGTACCACGCTGGCCTGGACCTTGGCCGGCCTCGCCGTTCCCTGTGCCGTCGCGCTCGCCGTCCTGGCCGGCGCGTCCGGACTCTGGCCGCTCGCGACCGCGGTGACGTTCGCGTCGGTCCTGTGGCTGCGGGCTCGTACCTTCGGCCACGCGTCCCACATCCTGGTGCTCACGGCGGCGGCCGTCATGGGCCTCCTCGCCGTCGCCTTCGCCCAGGTCCAGCACGTACCGGGTCCGGCGCTCCCCACCGCGATCGCGCTGGCGGTCGGGCTCGTACTGACGATCTGCGCGGCCGTACGACTCCCGGAGATCACCCGCATTCGCCTGCGGACGATCCTCGACCGGGTCGAGTTGCTGGCGATGATCGCCTGTGGCCCGCTGCTGCTGGGTGTCTTCAATGCCTACGCCTGGGCGGCCGGGCTCGGCGGTTCCTGAAAGGCAGGCCATGGGCGGTGTGGACCGGACGACCGGCGACGTTCCGTCGTTGTTCTCCATCCTGACCGGCGCCCTCGACGCACGGGACGCCGGCTTCGACGCGAGCGCGGTCAGCGATGGCTACGCACCCGATACGACGATCGCGCCTCAGGCGGCCGAGCCCGGGCCCGCGCTGAACAAACCGGCCGGACCCGGATCTGGACCCGGAACCAGCAGACCGGCCGCACCTGCACCCAGCAGACCGGCTGCGGTCACGGACGTCCTGCTCATCGGTCCGACCGCCCGGCCGCCCGCGGCTTCCGTGGGGACTCGGGCGCCTCGCCTCCCCGATCCCCGCCGGGCCGAGTACGTGAGAAGGATCAAGGCTCCGGTCGGACATCACCGGCGGGTCATCGTCCTGGGCGTTCGGCCCCGGTCGGGAGCGACGACCCTTGCCTATTGCCTTGGAGACCTCCTGGCGTCGCTCCGCGACGATCGAGTGATCGCACTGGAACTGTGTCCCGGCGATCGTGGGCTGGTGCGCGGGCACGTTCCGCGCGCCTCGCGTACCGCCCAGGACCTCGCACGGTACGGCGCCATGGTCAGGGAACCGCTGGATGTGCAGCACTTCACGTCCTCGACCCCGCACGGGCTGGATCTCCTCCGCACCGGCTCCACGAGCGATCTGCACCCCACCGAGTACGACACCCTCTCCGCTCTCGTCGAGCGTTCTCACGCCATCAGCCTCATCGACGCCGGTTCAGGCAGGACACCCGTCGCGCTCACTCGAGCGGCCGAGATCGCTGATCGGATGGTGGTCACCGGCCTGCCGACGGCCGTTCAGCGGATGCCGCTCGTTCTCGACTGGCTCAGAACCATCGGCCGCGCCGACCTGGCCGCGTCGGCCATGGCGATCCTCATGCCGGAGAGCGACGAGCAGATGCGAGCGCGGCTGCGGGCCACCTTCCCCCACGTCCTGGCGATGCCGCACGATCCCCATCTGGCCCAGGGTGGTGTGGTCGACCCTGCGCTGGTCAGCGTTCCGGTCAAGGACATCTTGCTAGAGATCGCGGCGGTGCTCCTTTAGAGAAGATCGCTGGTCATCTCGTACAGGCGCATGGCATTGGTGGGGTTGAGGGTCTTCAGGGACGGGTCTACGGGCTTGCCGCGGTCGTAGGCCAAGAGGCGGCTCTCTGGCGGGTTGGCGATGAGATCGATGATGGGCTCGATGGCTTTCGCTGGGGACTTGGCGGCGACGCGGGCCAGGAGCTTGATGGCGGTCTTGAGGGGCTGGCTGAGGGAGTCGGTGCCGCTGTCGGTGAAGCCCGGGTGGAAGAGCAGGTAGCGCGTACGGCCGTCTGGGTGGAGCTGGGGGTACGCGACGCCTTGGAGCTCCGTGGCTCGGCCGCCTTGGAGCATGGCTCGGAGGGCTCCGTAGTTGTTCTTCAGGGTCAGGTCGTCCCAGTGGATCTCGCCCTTGGTGACGCCGAGGCCGCAGATGTTGACGATGACCGGGTCCGCCCCGTTCTCCAGCAGGTCGGTGAGGCCGTGGCTGAGGAGGAAGCGGCTGACGTAGTAGAGCGAGAAGACTCCTTCGTAGCCGTCCGGGGTCTCGACGCGCTTGGGGAAGTGGCGCATGGCCGACAGGACCAGGGCGTCCAGGGAGTCGTGGCGGGCCGTGACCTCCATGATGACCCGGCGGTTTTCGGCGACGGAGGTGAGGTCGGCCTGGATGAACGCGGCGCGGTCGGTTGAGGCCTCGTCCAGGAAAGCTTGGCCTTTGGCGGGGCTGCTCCCGATGACCGATACGCGGGCGCCCTTGGCCAGGTAGTGCAGGGCCAGGGCTCGTCCCATGCCTGTGGTGCCGCCGGATACGACGAGGTCCTTCATGCGGGCTCCTAAGTCATCGATCGCTGACTTAGGACGCTAGCACCATGCCCCGCTACTATGTCAACGGTCGATGACTAGGAGAGTTCATGACGCGGAAGCGGGATCGGGCCGCTACCCGGGAGCGGCTGCTGGAGGTCGCGCGGCTGCGGTTCGCTCAGGGCGGGTTCGACGCGACCAGCGTTCGGGACGTGGCGCGTGAGGTCGGGGTCGATCCGACGTTGATCTTTCGGTACTTCGGGTCCAAGAAGGGGCTGTTCGACGAGGCCATGGCCGGGGACGAGCCGGATCTGCTGGACGGGCCGGCGGAGGAGCTCGTCGCTCGGATGGTCAGCACCGTCATCTTCAAGGACTGGTCGAGTCATGGGGGCGAGCACCCGCTGGTCGCGATGTTGCGGTCGAGCGCCCATGAAGATGCCCGGCTGCGCATCCGTGAAGAGGTCTGCAACACCTACGTGAAGGCCTTGGAAGAGCTCGCCGAGGGGCCGGACGCGGAGCTGCGGGCTGAGTTGTTGAGTGCGTGGTTGGTCGGACTGGGGATCTTGCGGTCGGTGGTCGGCACACCCGCGTTGAGCGAGGCTGAGGCCGGTGACCTGGCTCCGCATGTTGAGGCTGTCGCCAGCGCCTTGCTAGGACGGCCCATGTCGGGGAGTGCTTGAGGCCCCGGGTCAACCGATCTGGACGGCCATTCGTGCGGCCGCGGCCACTTGGGCGGGATGGGTGAGCTGGGGGTTGTGGCCGGCTCCCGGGATGGTTGTCACCACGGCGGCGACGACGTCGTGGGTGAGCGGGTCGAGCTCTCCGGTGATGATGCGGATCGGCACCGGGCAGGTGGCGAGCAGTGCTTGTAGCTCGGCGCGCTCGGTACGGCGTTGTGCGCGGTCGAGCCATCGCGCGGTGCGGCGGGCGACACCTGGACGCCGTAGTTGTGCGACTGCTTCGTTCAGCGCGGGGATGTCGGTGGCTGCGGAGCCGAGCAGGAGCTTGGCGAGCCGCTGCGGTGAAGCCGTCCGGAGTACAGGGCCGACGAGCGCGGGTGTGCGCAGGTGCCACCGGGGGCGGCGCTGGAGGAAGTACGGCGAGACGAGGACCAGGCCGGCGACCCGTTCCGGATGGGCGTGTGCGTAGCGCAGGGCCGGTGCGGTGCCTGCCGAGTGGCCGATCAGGACCGGCCGGGTCTGTACGGGAGCAAGCAGCTCGGTGAGCCAGTCGGCTGAACGTGGGGACGGGGACGGGGACGACCGGCCGAGCCCTGGGAGATCCGCGATCAGGGCGGTGCCGTCCAGCTCAGGCAGTACGCCTTGCCACGCTTCGGCGTTGAGTGGCAGGCCGTGGAGCAGGACGTACTCGGGAGTGATGCGATCACCGGCGAGATAGGTCTGCGTTCCGGAGATGGCGTGGAGTGCTCCGTTCAGCGGCGGCTGGGCGCGGCCGAAGCGTTCCGCGACGAGCCGGTCTGCCCACCGGCGAAGTGCGTCCTGAACGGGCGGGTGGCTGAGTCCCAGGGCGTCGGCGGACGAGGTGTCGTAGCGGTCGTCGGACAGGAACGGCAGGGTCTCGGGGTCCAGCTTGGTGAGCGCGCGGGGCAGCCGTCGTACGAGGCCGGTCGGCACGACCAGGCGTGGCGCACGCACGCCGAGGTGCTGGGCCAGGAGCGCGATCAGGTCGGGCAGATCCGGCGTCGCGTCGTCGAGGACCCAGTGCGCGCGGTACGGCTCCTGGTCGTGCTCGGGTACGGCGGCCAGGAAGCGGGCGAGGTGATCGACCGTCACCACGGGGATGAACGTACGCCGCGTGCCGGCCAGTGCCGGGAGCCGTCCGTTCCAAAGCTTCTCGACCATGTCGGCCAGGCCGATGTACTGCCCGGCCTCACCGGTGACCGAGTGCCCAATCACGGTGGCGGGGTTGACCACGGTCAGGGGGATCGCTTCCTGCGCGGCCGTGGCTTGAACTGCGGCGTGAGCCTCGCGCTTGGACGCCTCGTACGCGCCGTAGCGTCGGTAGAGCTTGCTCAGCTCCTCCTCGGAGTCAGGGAAGGGAACGGCCTCGTCCATCCCGACGCGGTAGCCGGATATGTGGACGAGGCGCCGAAGGTGTGGGCGCGTACCGGCCCAGCGCAGAACGTTCAGGGCGCCGTCGACATTGGCTTGCCGGGCCTCGTCGCGTCCCAGGCCGAAGCGGTACACGCCGGCGACGTTGAAGACGTCCCGTACGGAACCCAGCTGGTCCTGGTCGCCTGGGGCGAGTCCGAGCTCCGGCTGGGTGAGGTCGGCCGTGATGACGGTGAGCGCGTGCGTGTCGATGCCGTGCTCACACAGCCAGGTACGCAGTTCATCGCCGCGGGCGGGCCCGCCTCGGATCGTCACGGCGACGGAGCGTCCCTGTGCGAGTAGCTCCGCCGTCAGCCATCGGCCGATGAGGCCTGTGCCGCCGACGACCAGGGTGTCGGGTTCGTTGGCCATGAGGTTCTCCTAATAGACCGGTCTGCATATTTTGTAGACGTGCGAAGACGAGGGCCTTCATAACGTGGGATTCAGGCGCCGAGCAGGACGGCCGCGGAGCGTCGGGCCCGTTCGATGGGCACCCGGCTACGGCTGGCACGGGCCAGGACGAGCGCTCCCTCGATCAGCGCGAGCAGGGAGCAGGCCAGGTCATCGGCATGATCGGGGGCGTGGCCATCGACGACCAGGCGATCGGCGAGTGCCCGCTGCCAGGCTTCGTACACCTCCGCGCAGACCTTCTGCAGCGGGTCATTGGTGGCCGCCACTTCCAAGGCGACCGTGGCGATCGGGCATCCCTTGGCGTAGCCGGCCTCTTCCATCCGGTCGGCCAGCGCGTCCAGCACCGCCTCGATCAGGTCCGTGGCGCTCGGGGCGTCGTCCGCGAGGCTCCGGACCAGGGTGTCGATCTCCTCACCCGACACCGCGAGGGCCTCCGCGATCAGTTGATCCTTGCCGCCGGGGAAGTGGTGGTAGAGCGAGCCGCGGGGCGCCTTGCCCGCCTGGATCACCTCGTTGAGGCCCGTACCGAAGTAGCCCCGCGTCTCGACCAGCGAGCGCGCGGCGTCGATCAGCCGCGCCCGTGTCTGATCTCCCTTGACCGCCATGCGCTCAAATTAGACCGGTCTGCATAATTTGTCCAGCCGGACCCACCGGCACCGCGAGAGCCAAGCCGGTCACTCCATGCCCTTCTTACCTGGAGTCCAGAACGGCTTGGTGAGGACTGACCGCCTGTCCCAGCCACGATCGTTGACGAGATGTGCCCGTACAGCCTGAACGGTACGAGCCTCGCCCGCGACGTACGCGATACCAGGCTCGGCAGGCAGAGCAAGGTTCCGGACGGCTTCGACCAGGGGCTCCGACGACGCGGCCGAGGCGCCTTCGCGGTAGAGCCATTTCACGTCCTTGAGAGGCAGGCACTCGTCCGGACTGTCCACCTCGATGACGGCATGAACAGGCGAGCCCTCAAGCGAACGGAGCATCGGCCCGAACGCGACCGAGGCCGTCTCCTCCCCCACGAACAGGTGGTACGGCGCCGGGCGCGGGATCATGGAGCCTTCGGGCTTGGTGAAGATGAGTTCTTGGCCCGGCTCCGCCGTACGAGCCCAGCGCGCCCCCGGGCCGTCACCGTGGTCCAGGACGCACAGCTCGAGCCCGTCGTCGTCGCCGTCCCAGATCGAGTACGAGCGGCGGGTCATCAGGCCGTCCACACTGATCCGGATCTGCTGGCCAGGTTTCCAGGACTGGGCAGGACAGGCGATCCGCAGCCGGCGCATCCGGCCGGCGAGGAAGCCGGTGCTCTCGATGGTTCCGGTGACGAAGAACAGGTCGCGCAGGCGCACGGCACACCCTCCAAGATGCGATATGTCGCGTAACGAAAAGTCACGATACATCGCGTCTTACCGCCAGGCCAGGGCCAGTCCGCAAACGTCTCCGCCGGCGAAGGCGTCAGCGAACGCCGCGCGGGCGGAACTGGATGCTGATCCGGGGTCCGGTGGCGCGGGTGCTCTTGGGTACGGCGTGGTCCCAGGTTCGCTGGCAACTGCCGCCCATCACGATGAGATCCCCGTGCCCGAGTTCATGCCTGATCGCCGGGCCGCCGGAACGGGGCCGCAGCAGGAGAGCGCGTGGGGCGCCGACCGAGATGATCGCGACCATCGTGTTCTCGCTCTTGCCGCGCCCGATCCGGTCGCCGTGCCAGGCCACGCTGTCGCGGCCGTCCCGGTAGAGGCAGAGGCCGGCGGTACGGAACGGCTCCCCCAACTCCTCCTCGTAATGCGCGTTGAGAAGCTCTTTCGCCTGGTCGAGCGAGGGGTCGGGAAGCGGGGCGTCCTCGTCGTAGAAGGAGAGCAGGCGAGGCACGTCCACGACCCGGTCGTACATCCGGCGGCTCTCGGCCCGCCACGGCACCGTCTCCGACAGCCGCTCGAACAGGGCGTCGGCGCCCGCCATCCAGCCGGGACGGGTGTCGATCCAGGCTCCATGGGACAGCGTGGTCCGCTGGACGGTCGAGCCGAGCTCGCGCGGGCCCGTCTCATCGTCCCAGCAGTCGAGCAGCGAGCCCTGGAAAGCGCCGTTCATGACCCCACCCTACCCACCGAGTCAAACATACGTTCGATCAAATGCCCGCCAGGTCCTCGTTCCGCCATGCCCGTCTGACTGGGTGCGTCAGCCAGCCGGTTCACCCCCCGAGTTGGCCGACCCGGGGGCGTTCCTTCGATCACCGTCGAAACGACCTCGGCCTATGGTCGCGAACGTGCAGAAATTCACGCGATATGCCGAGGTGACCGCGGTCCTCGCCGATCCGGGCTTTACCGTCGTCGGAGCTGATGGGGGCGGCGGCCCGGGCACGTTGAACTGGCTGCGTCGCACGGTGTGCCGCTTCAGCGAGGGCGAGACCCACCGCAGGCGCCGCGCCATCGTGGAACGCGAACTGGCCCGTGTCGATCCGGCCGATCTTCGCCGTGCGGCCCGGGCCCGCCCGGATGCGGTCGCCGTCCTCGGCCGTGCCCTCGGCGTCACCGATCTGGACACGCTGACCGCCGCGGTTCCGGTCGCGGCCGCCGGCTATCTGACCGCCGACGATCGCCCCCCGGGCGCCGACACGGCGGTCGCGGCGCTGGTCGAACTCCTCGGGCCGGGACCGGAGGAGACCGTGGCCAACCGCATCGCGATCCTCGTGCAGGCATGTGAAGCGACCGCCACACTCGTCCAGACCACGCTCGCACTCGGCCGGGAAATTTCTGGCCCGAACCAGTGGGACACCGAGTCGCTGGTCGGTGAGACGCTGCGTTTCGCCCCGCCCGTTCCCGCGCTGCGCCGGATCACCGCGGGCACTCCCGTGGTCCTGGACGTGCGGAGCGCGAACCGGGATCCGGCCGTCTTCACCGAGCCCGAACGATTCGATCCAGGCCGGAGCGGGCCGACCCATCTCACCTTCGGCTCGGGTCGGCGACCCTGCCCAGGCGCCGTCCACGCCGTGCAGATCGCCGCTGGAGCCGTGGAGGCGATGCGATGAGCCTGGGCTTTCGCGTCCTCGGTCGGTCCGAGGGCGAGTACCTCGCCGGCTTCCCTGAAGCCTGACTTCCCGACTTTTTTCGCCGTTTCCCTGCCCGCATGTCATGGATGGCCGGGCTGTCTCGTCTCGGGTTCTGAGAAGGACACACCATTTGCAGCAGGGAGACGGCCATGAGCGAGCACGCGCCACACCAGAAGATCGCGCTGGTCACCGGAGCGAACAAGGGGATCGGCCGTGCGGCTGCCGAGCAGCTCGCCGCGCTGGGCATGACGGTCCTGGTCGGGGCCAGGGACCCGCGGCGCGGCGAGGAGGCCGCTGCGGAGTTGCGCGCGGCGGGCGGCGACGTGCATGCGGTCACCCTGGACGTCAGCGACCAGGCCACCGCCCGGGCGGCCGCGAGGCTGGTCGAGGAACGCTTCGGCCGCCTCGACGTGCTGATCAACAATGCCGGCATCACCGGCTCCGGGCAGGTCTCGCCGCAGAACGCTTACGATCAGGTCCCCAGCTCCGTCGATCTGGACATGGTCCGGACGGTCTTCGAGACCAACGTCTTCGGGGTGATCGCGGTGACCAACGCCATGCTGCCGTTGCTGCGGCGGTCAGCGGCGCCGCGCATCGTCAACGTCAGCAGCCACGCCGCGTCGCTGACCCTCACCAGCGACCCGGACGGGCCCTTCGCCGCACTGATGCCGTCGGCCGCGTACACGCCCTCCAAGTCCGCGCTGAGCGCGCTGACCGTGCAGTACGCCAACGAGCTGCGCAAGGACGGCGTCCTGGTCAACGCCGTCGCACCCGGCTTCGTCGACACCGACAGCAACGACCACAGCGGGCACCTGACCCCCGCGCAGGGCGCCGCGGTCGTGGTGCGCCTCGCCACGCTCGGCGCGGACGGGCCGACCGCCGGCTTCTTCAGCGAGGACGGCCCGCTGCCCTGGTGATTGTGGCCCGGGCACCTGGTGGTGGCAGCGATGCAAGGAGGAGCCGGCTTGACCAAGACCGAAGAGTTCCAGGAGCTGCGGCCGCTGCTGTTCTCGATCGCCTACCGGATCTTGGGCAGTGTCGGCGAGGCTGAGGACGCGGTCCAGGAGTCCTGGCTGCGCTACCAGGCATCCCCGGTCCAGCCCGCGTCGGCCAAGGCGTTCCTGTCGACCGTGGTCACCCGGATCTCGATCGACGTACTGCGTTCGGCCCGCGTCCGGCGCGAGGAGTACGTCGGGCCGTGGCACCCCGAGCCGCTGCTGACCGATCCCTACCAGGACCCGGCGCGGTCGGCGGAGCTGGCCGACTCGCTGTCGATGGCGGCCCTGCTCCTGCTGGAACGGCTGACCCCGCTCGAACGCGCGGTCTTCGTGCTGCGGGAGGTGTTCGCCTTCGGCTTCCCGGAGATCGCGTCGGCCGTGGGGCGATCGGAGGCGGCGTGCCACCAGCTCGCGGTGCGGGCGCGGCGTCACATGGACGCGGGCCGGGTCCGGTTCGAGGCCGACCGGAAGGAGCGCGAGGAACTCGCCGAACGGTTCTTCGGCGCCTTCCGGGAAGGGGACGTCGACGGGCTGGCCGAGCTGCTGGCCGCCGACGTTCACATGATCGGCGACAGCGGCGGCAAGGCCCCGCAATGGGAGCCCGTCATCCTCGGTGCCGTGAACGTGGCCCGGGTGCTCGCGGCGTTCGTCCCGATGGTCGTCAGGGGCGGTGGCATCGTGGAGTCGCAGCAGGTGAACGGCCAGCCGGGCGCGATCTTCCGCGCCCGGGACGGCCAGGTCCTCAGTACCTGGGCGCTCGACGTACTCGACGGGCGGATCCAGACGATCCGCACGGTGAACAATCCGGACAAGCTCGGGCACGTCGGTCCCGTAGCGGACGCCTGGGCGGCCCTCCGCGAGGCGAGCCAGGCTCACCGGCCCCTAGATTGACCGGAGAGCCGACTGCGCTCCAGGGCCGGCGGGCCGGGTTTCGAGAGGGGACGACATCTACAGAAGCGATCAGACCCGCGAGAACCTGGAGTTCTGGAACGGCGTGGGCATCGATCCGATCCGGATCGCCACGGCAGACGGCGACTTCTATACATTGCGCTGCTACCTGCGTGATGCGCCGGTGTTCCTGGGCTCGCAGGGCCGCATCGAGGTCTTCCGTACCGAACGAGGACTGGCGGCCTGGATCGCGAACTGGGGGGCGACCGGGCACGATCTCGAAGCCGCATCGACCTGGCCCAAGGTCATGCGACCTGCCAGGGCGGGTGAGTTGGAGATCGAAGTGGACGACATCAACGCCTATACCCTGGCCGGCATCGAGGAGTACTTCCTCTCCGGGGACCTGGTCGCCCTTACGCCGAACTCGTGGGCGACAGGACGCCGGGATCCGTACTGGCCCGCGCAGGCATGTGAGCTGCTCCTCGACGCGGGTGCCTGGGCGGGGGACGACTCGGCACGTCAGGCGCTGGACCCCGCCCAGCCGCTCGGCCGGCTGATGTCGCCCCTCCTCGACCCCTCTGCCGAACTGCCCGCTCCGGCGCCCCGGCCCGCGGAAGCCGCGCTGTTGCGAGGACTCGTCGACAAGCTCACGTCCCGCTTCAGCGTGCACGAAGAGCCACGTCGCTGACCGGCCCGAACAAAGACAGGCGAAAGAAACGAGCCTGGGATGTCGAGGACGTGTCGTCCGCTCCGACCAGGGGATGAGCGGCCACGATCGGAGGGCCGCCAGGACCACGTCGCGCGGACGGCTGAACCGGCGGCGGACAACGGTAGGAGACGGTCGAGATGAGCAAGGTCACCTGTGACATCGGGATGTCCCTCGACGGCTTCGTCGCGGGGCCGAACCAGAGCCTGGAGAACCCGCTCGGCGAGGGTGCGGAGGAGTGCCTGCACCGGTGGATGTTCGAGGAGCCGGAGGCCCACGCCGAAGTCATCAAGGGCATCACGGCGGCGGGCGCGTACATCATGGGACGCAACATGTTCAGTCCCGGGCGCGGTGCCTGGGACCTGGACTGGACCGGCTGGTGGGGCGACGAGCCGCCGTACCACGCGCCGGTGTTCGTCCTCACCCACCACCCGCGCGAGCCCGTGACGATGAAGGGCGGGACGGTCTTCAACTTCGTGACGGACGGGATCGAGTCGGCGCTGGAGCGGGCGCGAGAGGCGGCCGGCGAACGTGATGTCTCGGTCGCCGGTGGCGCCCACACGGTGAACCAGTACCTGGCCGCCGGGCTGCTCGACGAGCTGCGGCTGCACGTGGCGCCGGTCGTCCTCGGTGCCGGCGAGCGGCTGTTCGTCGACGTCGGCGACCTGGACCTCGTGCCGGTCGGCATGAGCGGTACCGAACTGGTCAGCCACCTGACCTACCGCGTGCGCTAGGACGAGGCTCCCCCGGCCGGGCTTCAGCGACCGGGCTTTAGCGGGCCAGGCGGCGGCGATCAGGCTTCAGCCGACCAGGGCTCGGCTGCGGCCTCAGCGGCCTCAGCGGTCGGCGAGGATCCGTTCGATGATCTTCGGCGTCTGCTCGGGCGGTGCCGCCTCGGTGACCAGGGTGTTGAACATGTGCCAGTGCCGCTCGATCTCGGCCTGCCTGCTCGGGTACGTCCCGTCCAGGTGGACCAGGTCGGGCAGCCCCACCTGCGGGAACCGGACGAGCGTGAGCGGGCGGGCCGCCGGGACGCTGTCCCTGATCTTGTACGGCGCGATCTGGACGGTGACGTTGGGACGCCAGCAGATCTGCGTGAGGTGGATCAGCTGGTCGCGCATCGTCGCGGCGTTGCCGACCGGCCGCCACAGCACGGCCTCGTCCAGGACGACCCACAGGTTCAGCGGGCGCGGTCGGCGGCGCAGGAAGCGCTGGCGCCTGGCCAGCAGGTCCACGTGCCGGGACGTCGCGCGCTCGGACGCCGCGGAGTGCCCGTTGCGCAGCAGTTCGCGGGCATAGGCCTCGGTCTGGAGCAGGTCGGGAACGTACCGGTCGTCGAAGCAGCGGACGAGCCGTGCGCCCTCCTCCGCGCTGAGGTAGCGGCGCATGGACGGCGGCACGGCGTCGCGGTACCGGTACCACCAGGCGCGGGCGTCGGTCTGCTCGGCGATGGTGAGGAGGGTGGAACGCTCGGCCTCGTCGTGGAGCCCGTACGCGGCGAGCAGTTCGGCGACGTCCTCCGGGCGGGCCTGGGAGTCGCCGCGTTCGAGGCGGGTGACCTTGGACGGGGAGGCGCCGACGCGCATGCTCACTTCCGCACGGGAGAGGTCGCGCGCCTCGCGCAGCTCGCGCAGCCGCTTTCCCAGCAGCATGCGCGGGACCAGCGGGTCGCCCTGGGCGAGCGAGGAGGCCGGCGACGGACGGCTTCCGCTCGGCGCGCCGCTCACAGTCGTTACGGAGACCATGGCGGCTCCTCAAATGGGGACGACTGGTACAGAACCTCATTCACTATAGCTTCGCGGCATGCGCCGGCCGCGCCCACGACCCTACGCACCACGAAGATCTATTGCGACGGTCTGAAAAACTCGTACCGGTCGCTCCGCCGAGAGTGTCGGCTCCTGCCTGCCCCTTCAAGGGGCATGGCGGTCTTAACGCTTGAAAGCCACCGCCCTCTTACCGTTCGAACACCACCGCGCGCCTCTCGTTCAACAAGCACCTATCGTCCGACGCCACCGAGCCTTTATCGCTTGAGTGCCACCGCGCACAATGTGGGGTCGTCCTTCGCGTCGAACGCCTCGACCTCCGGGCGCCACTGCAGCAGCGGGACGATGCCCGGGTCGACGGGTTCCAGTCCGCCGAAATAGGCCCTGATGAATTCCGAACGGCGCAGCCGGTACGGAACGGCGCCGGTGTCGTCGTAGCCGCTCTGGGCCTCGTTGAACGTGGGATTGTCGTCGGTCGAGTCGGACATCGTGAGGTAGCTGCCCGGAGGCAGGGCCGCGACCAGGCGGCGGACGATCGACTGCGCCTCGGCGTCGTCGACGATGTGGCCCATGACGCCCATCAGCATCAGCGCGACCGGCCGGGAGAAGTCCAGCGAGGCTCGGGCCCGTTCGATGATCTTCTCGGGCTGGTGCAGGTCGGCGTCGATGTAGGTGGTGCTGCCCTCGGGAGTGCTGGTCAGCAGGGCACGGGCGTGGGCCAGCACGAGCGGGTCGTTGTCGACGTAGACGATGTGCGAGTCGGGGGCCACCTGCTGCGCCACCTCGTGGGTGTTGTCGACGGTGGGCAGGCCGGTGCCGATGTCGAGGAACTGCCGGACGCCGGCCTCACCGGCCAGGAAGCGGATCGCCCTGGCCAGGAAGTAGCGGCTGGATCTGGCCAGCTCCACGATCTCCGGGAACACCGCGACGTACTGGTCCCCGGCGATCCGGTCGACCTCGTAGTTGTCCACGCCGCCGAGCCAGTAGTTCCAGATCCGGGCGGAATGCGGTATCTCGGTGTTGATCTTCGAGGGAAGATCCTTGTCGTCGGGAGGATCCTGCGCGGGGCGGGGAGTGTCGTCCTGCACGGTCCGACATCTCCTTCCAATCCGTCGTGTCGCCTGATGTCCCCAACCTAGGGGGCATCAGGCGGGTCCGCCGAGAATCGTCGATTCGGACCGTCGGCGTGGACCTTTCGGCACCTTCCCACGGCCGCCGGGAGTTCAAATACCTCCCGGTACGTAAGAAAGACGTTCCGTATCGGCCGACCATAATTCGGCTTCCTCGGTCAGCCGTTCTGGCGGCTGCGGACGGCCTCTACCGCGAGGTCGCGGACCTGCCCCTTCGCGATCTTCGCTCCCGACGACTGCGGCAGCTCGTCCAGGATCAGCAGATGCTCGGGCAGCAGTTCCTTGGAGACGCCTCGCCCGAGGAGATGTCCGGCGAGGGCCTCCAGGGTGAGGTCCGCTCCCGGAAGCAGGGACACGACCGCGCAGGCGCGCTCGCCGTACAACTCGTCCGGTACGGGAACGACGGCGACGAGCCGGACGGCCGGGTGCGTGCCGACGGCCTCCTCGACCTCGGCCGCGCTGATGTTCTTCCCGCCGCGGAT
Organism: Actinomadura sp. 9N407; assembly: GCF_044326315.1. Classification (NCBI taxonomy): domain Bacteria; kingdom Bacillati; phylum Actinomycetota; class Actinomycetes; order Streptosporangiales; family Thermomonosporaceae; genus Actinomadura; species Actinomadura sp. 9N407. The sequence goes on from NZ_JBIRAW010000012.1 coordinate 157,352, forward strand.
GATGATGTCGGACTTGCGGCCGACCAGCCGCAGGTAGCCGTCGGCGTCGATCGTCACCAGGTCGCCCATCAGCAGATGGCCGTCCTCGGTGTAGAGCTGCGCGTTGGCCTCTTCGTCGTCGTAGTAGCCCGCCGACAGCAGCGGGCCGAGGCCGCCGGGCTGGCCCGGCCCGCCCGTCCCGGTGATGTCGCGTCCCTCGTCGTCGTACAGGCGCACGTCCATCTCGGGGATCACGCGCCCGCCGGTACGGAGCCGCTGCTCGCGCGTGTCGTGCCGGCTGGTGTGGCTGAACGCGCCGCTCTCGTTGGAGCCGAAGAAGTTGAGCACGACGGCGCCGGTCCGTTCCTCGAACTCGGCGGCCGACTCGTACGGGATCGCCTCGCCGCCGGTGAACAGCGCGCGCAGCGAGGACAGGTCGGCGGTCCCGGCGAGCGGCGACTTCAGCAGCATCCGGAACTGGGTGCTGACCGCGCACAGCACCGTGGCCCGCTCCCGTTCGATCATGCGGATCATCTCGTCCGCGCTGAACGCCGGGAGCACCACGACGGGTGCGCCGAGCATCGTGGGCGCCACGTGCGCCGTCCAGATCCCGAATCCGAACGGCGCGGGGACGGCACCGAAGAACACGTCGTCGGGCCCCAGGCCGGCGGCCTCGAAGGCGAGCCGGCTGAAGTACATCCAGCGGTTCTGGTACTGCGTGACGCACTTGGGCAGGCCCGTCGTACCGGACGTGGAGTTGAGCAGCCACAGGTCGTTCGGCCCGATCCGGCGGCCGGTCACCGGCTCCGCGCGGTCGTTCAGGTCGTCCAGGACGAGGTGGGTCACCAGGCCGGTCGCGCCTTGCTCGCGCAGCGCGGCAGGGAGCCCGGCCATGTCGCGGCCGCGATGCTCGGCGAGGGTGACGAGCGTTCGGGCTCCGGTACGGCGGACGAGGTGCGCGATCTCGGCGTCCCCGGCGCGGGATCCGATGCCGACCGCCACGGCTGCGGCGCGTTCGGTGCCCAGCAGGGCGACGTGGAAGTCGGCGGAGTCGGGGAGCAGCAGCGCCACCCGGTCACCGGGCGCGACACCCGCGCGGACGAGGGCGGCGGCCACCGCGTCGCCCCGGGCGTCGTACCGGGCCCACGTCGTGGTGCGACCCGGCTCGATATAGGCCGGGGCGTCCGGACGGGACGAGGCGTGCTCGCGGATCATGTCGCTCAGCGAGCGGTCGGACCACCAACCGGCCTCGGTGTAGCGCGCGGCCATTCCGGAATCGACGATCACCTCCCAAAGATAGAGAACACCCCGGCGACGAGAAACCCGCACCGGCGCCGCCCACCCATGTTGACTCGTGGCGTGTTCGCCGTTCCGGGACGGTGAGACAGGCGAACACGCCACGAGTCAACGGAGCTGGGCGGATATCGCGTCGAGGAGGTGGGACGGGATCTTGCCGGCGTTGTTGAGGGAGATCCGGTCGAGGAGGCCGGTGTAGCGTTCGGCGATTCTCGCGGCCAGCGCGTCCGGCTCTGCCACGACGCCGATGGTGTGGACGACCTCGTCCGGTACGAGCCGCGCCATCTCCTCCCAGCGGCCGGTGCGTTCCGTCTTGGAGAGAGCGTGCAGCCGGTCGGCCAGGTCTCCCCAGCCGTGGTGTGCGAGTACGGGACGGTAGGCGGGAGTGCTCCCGTAGAAGGCGACCCGAGCCCGCAAGGCCTCGACCGACTCCGCGAGTTCGGCCTCGTCCCGTCCCGTGGCCACCATGACCGATCCGGCGATTCGGAAGGCGTCCAGGCTCCTGCCGTTACGGGCAAGGTTCTCTTCGATGCGCGGCCTTGTGGCCTCGCGCAGGTAGTCGGGGCCGCTGAACGGATGCACCAGCAGCCCGTCGGCCTGCGCGCACGCCAGTTCCGTCATCGCGGGTCCGACAGCGGCGAGCAGTACGGGCGGGTCCGGATGGTCGTGTGCACGGGGCACGAACTCCGGGGTCATGAGCGTGTGCGTGTAGTACTGCCCCTCGTGGTGGAGCGGGGTGTCCTCTCGCCAAGAAGACCAGATGGCCCGGAGCGCGTCCAGGTAGTCGCGCATCCTGGCGACAGGCGCGTCCCATCCCATCGAGAACCGCCGCACGATATGGCCCCGTACCTGCGTACCGAGGCCCAGAACGAACCGTCCACCGGTCAGGGCCTGCAGTTCGTGCACCGTGTAGGCGAGCGTCATCGGTGAGCGCGCGAACGCGACGGTGACCGACGTTCCGAGTTCGATGCGTTCCGTGCGACCGGCCGCCAGGGCGAGCGGCAGGAACGGATCGGAGTCGCTCTCCCTGCTGAACGTCCCCGCGTACCCGGCGGCCTCCTGCCGTTCCGCCACTTCCGGGGCGTCCGCCAGAGCCCCGTGCAGCCTGGTCTCGACGAGCATCGGCGCGCTCACCACGACTTGGCCGCCGATGCCGAACCCGCCGTCTGCAGGCCGTCCTGGCTCTTCCCCGCACAAACCCATGGCCTCACGTACTGCAACTCCTCGATCGTGAACGCGTCGTGCAACTCCATCACGGCCGGGTTCCGTTCGCGCACGTGGGGGAAGGGAAGGACGGCCATCTTGCGGAAGGACATCCTGCGGAAGGAGCGGCGATGAAAGCCGTCCGGGTTCACCAGTACGACAAGGCGCCCACCCTCGACGACGTCCCGGACCCTTCCGTGCAAGGGCCGCACGACGTCGTCGTCCAGGTTCAGGGCGCCGGGGTCTGCCGTACCGATCTGCACATCATCGAGGGGCAGTGGGCAGAGAAGAGCGGCGTCTCACTGCCCTACGTGATCGGGCACGAGAACGCCGGCCGGGTCGCCGAAGTCGGCCCGGCGGTGACCAACGTCGAGGTCGGCGACAAGGCGATCCTGCATCCGCTGGTCACCTGCGGACTCTGCACGGCCTGCCGCGCGGGCGACGACGTGCACTGCGAGTCCTCGGCGTTCCCGGGCATCGACACCGACGGCGGCATGGCCGAGTACCTGCTGACCAGCGCCCGCAGCGTGGTCAGGCTCGACCCGTCGCTCGAGCCCGCCGACGTCGCGGCGCCGGCCGACCTGGACCAGGGCAAGGTGACAGGCCGCGCCATCCTCGTCCCCTGAGGGCACTCCCCTCGTTGACTCGTGGCGTGTTCGCCTCATTCCGCGCAGGGAAAGGCGAACACGCCACGAGTCGACGTGAGGCGCGTGGTGCGGGTGTCAGTGGCCTCGGTCGATCCATTCCTGCAGGTGCGGGGCCTCGGCACCGATCGTGGTGCTGTCGCCGTGCCCGGTGTGGACGACGGTCTCGGGCGGCAGCGTCAGCAGCCGGTCCCGGATCGAGGCGACGATGAGGTTGAAGTCGGAGAACGAGCGTCCCGTCGCCCCCGGCCCGCCCTGGAACAGGGTGTCGCCGGTGAAGACGACGCCGAGGTCAGGGGCGTAGAAGCAGCACGCGCCCGGGGCGTGGCCCGGTGTGTGGATCACTTCGAGGCGGGTGCCCGCGATCTCGACCGTCTGGCCGTCCCTGAGCTCCTCGTCGGCCCGCCGCTCGGCATGGGTGAGCCGCCAGACCAGCAGGTCGTCCCGGTGCAGGTAGATCTTCGCGCCCGTCGCGTCGGCCAGTTCCGGTGCGACCCGTACATGGTCGTCGTGGGCGTGCGTGGCCAGGATCGCCACCAGCCGCCGGTCACCGACCAGCCGCTGGATGGCCTCGGCGTCGTGCGGGGCGTCGATGACGACGCACTCGGCGTCGTCCCCGACCACCCAGACGTTGTTGTCCACGTCGAACGTGTCACCGTCCAGGCTGAACGTGCCCGACGTGACGGCGTGATCGATCCGGGCGGTCATTCGAACACCACCACCGAGCGCAGCACGTCGCCGTGGTGCATCTTGGTGAACGCGGCCTCGACCTCGTCCAGCGCGATGGTCTCGGACACGAACGCGTCCAGGTCCAGCCGCCCCTGCCGGTACAGGTCGATCAGCATCGGGAAGTCGCGCGAGGGCAGGCAGTCGCCGTACCAGGACGACTTCAGCGCCCCGCCGCGCCCGAAGACGTCCAGCAGCGGCAGGTCCAGCCGCATCTCCGGCGTCGGCACGCCGACCAGCACGACCGTCCCGGCCAGGTCGCGGGCGTAGAAGGCCTGCTCGTACGTCTCGGGCCGGCCCACCGCGTCGATCACCACATCCGCGCCGAACCCGCCGGTCAGTTCGCGGATCGCCTCCACCGCGTCGACCCCGGAGGAGTTGACGGTGTGGGTGGCGCCCAGGCCCTTGGCCCAGTCCAGCTTGCGGTCGTCCAGGTCCACCGCGATGATCTTCGCGGCTCCGGCCAGCCGGGCTCCGGCCACCGCAGCGCTCCCGACCCCGCCGCAGCCGATCACCGCGACGCTGTCACCGCGCCCCACGTTCCCGGTGTTGATCGCCGCGCCGAGCCCGGCCATCACCCCGCACCCCAGCAGCCCGGCCGCCGCCGCGCTCGCCTCCGGGTCCACCTTGGTGCACTGCCCGGCGGCCACCAGCGTCTTCTCCGCGAACGACCCGATCCCCAACGCCGGCGACAGCTCCGTACCGTCGGCGAGGGTCATCTTCTGCGTCGCGTTGTGGGTGTCGAAGCAGTACCACGGGCGGCCGCGCTTGCAGGCCCGGCACTGCCCGCACACCGCCCGCCAGTTCAAGATCACGAAGTCGCCCGGCGCGACGTCGGTGACGCCCGCGCCGACCGACTCCACGATCCCGGCGGCCTCATGGCCGAGCAGGAACGGGAAATCGTCGTTGATCCCGCCCTCCCGGTAGTGCAGGTCGGTGTGGCAGACACCGCACGCCTGCACCTTCACCAGCGCCTCGCCCGGCCCCGGGTCGGGTACCAGGATGGTCTCCACCGAGACCGGCTCCCCCTTGCCCCTGGCCACCACTCCGCGTACTTCATGCATCATCGACCGTTCACTCTCCTCGCTGGGCCTCATCGCCGCTGCCCACGATAGAGATCACCGCGAGTGCGGGTCCCCACTCCCTCCACTGTGCGGAAATCTCGTCCAGGTCCCTCGGTGATCGGGTCCGCTCGCCGCGATGAGGTGGCCGGACGGTTTCTTGTCGCAGGTGAGAGCGATCATGATGGGGTGTCCGTGAGCTGAGGAGGCATCGTATGACCGATCTGACCATCACCGGCGCCCTGGTGTTCGACGGCTGGGCGGAGGAGCTGCGGGAGACCTCGCTGTACGTGCGCGACGGGGTCATCGCCGAGATCGGTGACCGGGTCACCCGCGCCGATCAGGTGATCGAGGCCCGGGGCCGGACGGTGACGCCCGGCCTGATCGACGCGCACTTCCACGCGTACGGGATCTCGCTGCACAGCATGGAGATCGACTCCGGACCGCTCAGCTACCTCGCGCTGAAGGGCGCGGAACGGCTGAGCCGGGCGCTACGCCGGGGCTTCACGACGGTACGGGACGTCGCGGGCGGTGACCCGGGCCTGGCCAGGGCCATCGGCAGCGGCCTGATCGAGTCGCCGCGCTACCTCTACACCGGCCCGGCGCTCAGCCAGACCGGCGGCCACGGCGACAGCCGCCCCGGTGACCTGGACCTCTGCCTGCACGGGCACCACTCGAACGAGGTCGTGGACGGGGTGGACGCGCTGCTGGTCGCGGTCCGGAACCGGTTCCGGCGCGGCGCCCACGCGATCAAGATCATGACGTCGGGGGGCGTGATGTCGCCGACCGACCCGCTTCGCCAGCCGCAGTACTCCCCCGAGGAGATCAGGGCCGTGACCGGGGAGGCCGCCCGCCGCGACAGCTACGTGGCGGCGCACGCCTACTCTCCCGAGGCCATCCGCCACTCGCTGGTCAACGGCGTCCGTTCGATCGAGCACGGCAACCTCCTGGACGCGGCCACGGCCCGCCTGATGGCCGAGCACAACGCCTATCTCGTCCCGACGCTCGCGACGTACGACGCGATGAGCCGCAGGGCCGATGAGGTCGGCCTGCCCGCCGTCGGGCGCGCCAAGAACCAGGAGGTCCTGCACGCGGGCAAGACCGCCATCGAACTGGCCCACAAGGCCGGCGTCCCGGTCGGGTTCGGGACCGACCTGATGGGCGACCTGGAGAACGAGCAGCTCAACGGCCTGCGCCTGCAGACCGAGGCGGCCGGCGCGCTGGCGTGCCTGCGTTCGGCCACCTCGGTGAACGCCAGCCTGCTCAACCGCGACGACCTGGGACGCGTCGAGGTCGGTGCGCGCGCGGACCTGCTCGTGCTGCCCGGCAACCCGCTGGAGACGCCCGCCGTCCTCTGGGGCGACGCCCGCCTGGTCATCCAGTCCGGCGTCCCCGTTCAGAACGGCGAGTGAACACGGGGCGCTGAGCGGAATACACGAAGGGCGCCGGGTGGAATGTCCGGACATTCCGGCCGCGGCCACATCCGGCATGGACTCGATCGACATAGTGGTGTTGCCAGAGGGAACACTCCTGTGCACGATGTGAAGTCCCCGCTCGGGATCGGGCCATGCTTGCGTCCATCCTGCTCACGCCCATCGCCCGCCCCCTCCCCCGTGACCCCAATTCATGGCCTCCCATACGGACGCACAGCACCGCTCCTTCCTCTGGGTCGACATCGTCGGCTCCAGCAACCCTGAGATCAGCGATCGGGACCGCCAGGCGGCCAAGAGAGGCATGTACCGGTCCCTGCGCAGGGCGTTCCGGCGCGCCCGGCTGCCGTACTTCGCGTGGAAGAACCTTTTCCACCGCCATCAGGAGGACCGCGGCGACGGCGCGTTCTGGCTGTTCCGGCCGTCCATTCCCAAGAGCCGGCTGCTGAAGGCGCTCCCATTCCTGGTCACCGCGGTGGAGGCGTACAACAGGAACGCCTCCAGGGACGCGTCCATCCGGCTCAGGGTGGCGCTGAACGCGGGCGAGGTGAACTTCGATCCGCACGGCGTCAGCGGCGATTCGCTGAACCTCACCGCGCGCCTGCTCGACTCCGGCGAGTTCAAGGACGTGGTCCGCGGATCCGGCGCGAGCGTGGGCGTCATCGCCTCGGACTGGTTCTACGACAACGTCATCCGGCACGGCCCGCCGGCCGTGGCGAAGGAGTTCGAGCCGCTGAAGGTGCAGGTACGGGACGTCGGGGAGGTCACCGCCTGGGTGGGCTTTCCGGCCGGTGCCCGCGAGACCGGCGGCGTCCTGGAACGCCTGCGGCGGTGGGTCGGGATGATTCCGTTCCCTCCCCTCCTGCGCAGGCTGCTGGCGCTGGTGGTGCTGGCCGCCGCGCTCCTCTGCGTTCCTGGAGAGGTACGCCCCGTGGCCTGCGACGAGCATCCCGTCCAGCTGCGGGTCCGCGTCTCCGCCGAGAAGGAGGCGCTCGTACGGGCCCTGGCCCTGGAGTTCGAGCGCGAGACGCGCGACCAGGACGGCTGCCGCAGGGCCGCCGTGAACGTCGTCGCCGCGTCATCGCCGGGCGGCGCCCGGGAGGCACTCCGGCAAGGGTGGCTGATGCGCGACCCCAAGGAGACCCTGGACGAGGCGGACGTGTGGCTGCCCGACTCGTCGCTGGACGTCGAGCAGGCCCGCGAGGCGCTGCGCGTCAACCGGATCGGCACCGTGGGGCTGCGGGTGCTGGGTCCGGTCACGACCTCGCGGCTCGTCGTCGCGGTACCGGCCGCGATGGCCGACGGCCTCTCCCTGTCCGGGCACACCATGACCTGGGACGCGATGCTCGGCTGGCCCCGGCAGGACTACTTCTTCGGACGGGCCAGCCCGCGCGCGTCCAGTACCGGTCTGGCCGCGACGGTGGCGCTCTACCAGGCCGCGCTGAACGCCCGCGTCCTCAATCGCGAGGTACTGACCAGGGGCGACGCCGCGAGCCGGCTGCACACCGTGGAGAAGTCGATCGCCCGGGAGGACGACGAGCCGGGCAAGCTGCTGTGCGCGATGCGCGAGTCGCCGCCGGACGGCGAGCTGCGCCGGACCGCCCTGCTGGTCTCCGAGAAGTCGCTGATCGACTATCGCGGCGACGCGCCGCTGGGCGGCGGGGTCTGCGGCGGCGCCACCGCCGGGCAGCCCGAACTGCGGCCCTTCTACGCGGAGGAGGGGATGCCGCTGCTCGACCACCCCTACGTCGTGATCTCCCGTACGCCGCAGCCCGGTCCGGAGCGCCGCCGCATCATCGAGGACTTCTACCGGTACCTGCGGCAACCCGGTGCCCAGGAGTACCTCAAGAAGGCCGGATACCGCGACGAATCCGGAACGACCACCGAGCGGCAGGACGACATCCCCTCCCTGCTCCCCCCGATCGACCTGACCGGGCAGGTCCACGGCGAGCCGCTGCTGGACGCGTGGAACACGGCGCGCAAGTCCGCGCAGGTGCTGTTCGCCGTGGACGTCTCGCGCTCGATGGCCGCCCCGTTCCCGTACAGCAAGGGCACCCGGGTGGCCGCCGCCGCCGACGCGATCGGGCTGGCCCGGCCGCTGATCGGCGCCCACGACCAGATCGGGCTCTGGGAGTTCGCGGACGGCGTCGACGGTGACCGCGACCACCGTTCACTGGTCCCGGTCGGCGCGCCGGACGAGAAGCGGATCGAGCGGCTCACCGACCGGCTGGCGGGGCTGCGGCCGTCCGAGCACGGCACCGGCCTCATCTCCGCCCTGCGCGCGGCCATCCGGGAGATGCGCGAGCGCGACGGCGGCGATCCGGACGAGACGACCCGGGCGGTCATCGCGATCACCCATGGCGTCGACTCCGGCCGGGCGGCGGCCGAACTCGCCGGGGAGATCGGCTCGGGCGAGCCGGTCCGGGTGTACGTGATCGCGTTCCATCCCGAGAGCTGCCCGGCCGGGCTCGACCAGGTCACCCAGGCGGCCGGCGGCGCCTGCTACGAGATCGACGGCATGTCCGCGATGCGGCAGGCCCTCGACGGCATCGCCACCGGACTCTGGGGGACGCCGCCCTGACCGTGATCCGCCCCGCCCCGCCCCGTCCCGTCCACTCCGCCCCGTTCACGATCTTGGAGGACCGTATGGATCCGGGCCCGTCGCGCGCAGCGGTGGCCGTCGTGCTGGCCGCCGCGCTCCTCACCGCCTGCGGTTCGGGAGAGGATCGCGACGGTACGGGCCCCATCGTGTTCGCGGACTCCCGGGACACCAGCCGCGGCGCCCAGATCGAGCGGCTGGTCAAGGCCTGGAACGACCGGAATCCGCGCGAGCAGGTCGAGATGGTGGAGCTGGCCGAGTCCAGCGACGACCAGCGCGCCCAGGTGGTGGCGCGAGCGCAGGACGCCGAGGCGGCACCGGAGGGCGAGCGTCCCTCGTGCTTCGACGTCACGACCGTCGATGTCATCTACACGGCCGAGTTCGCCCGGTGGGGATACATCGAGCCGCTGGACGAGGACGAGTTCGACCACGAGGCGTTCCTGAGCAAGCCGCTCGACAGCGTGCGCTACAAGGGGAAGCTGTGGGGCATCCCCCTGCGTTCCGACGTCGGCCTCCTCTACTACCGCAAGGACGCGCTCACCGCAGCTGGCGTCACGGCCCCTGGAACCTGGGACGAGTTGCGCAGGCAGGCGCAGGCCATCGCGCCCGCACGGAAGATGCAGGGCTACGTCACCCAGCTCGACCGGTACGAGGGCTTCACCGTCAACGTCCTCGAACAGATCTGGGACACCGGGGGCGGGGTCCTCGGCACTGATGGCGAGGTCGTCGCCAAGCCCGCCGCCCTAAGGAAGGGGTTCGAGCGCCTGCTTCAGGGCGTGCAGGCGGGGTGGATCCCCAAGGACGCGACGGATTACAACGAGGAGCGCAGCCGCAGCACGTTCCAGGACGGCAATGCGCTGTTCATGCGCAACTGGACCTACGCTTACGAGTTGCTGAGCGCGGACGACTCTCCCGTGGCGGACACGTTCGGCGTCGCCAAGCTGCCGACACCGTCCGCGCTGGGTGGATGGAACCTCGCCCTGTCGAGCTGCTCGACGAACCAGCGCACCGCACTGCGGTTCATGCGTTTCCTCAGCAGCGAGGCAAGCGAACGAGCACTGTTCACAGGCGCCGGGTTCGCGCCCAGCCGGAAGGCCCTGTACGAGGACGCCGCCCTACAGAGAGCCCACCCGCACCTGAGCGTTCTGCGCGCGAGCATCGAAGACGCGCGCAATCGCGGCACCAGCCCGTACTACCACCAGGTCTCCGCGACCTTCCAGGCGAACCTGCACGACGTCCTGACCCGCCCCGACCGGCTCGACCAGGGCCTGGCCGGCCTCAGGGAGAACCTCTACCGCGCCGCCGAAGGCCGTTGACTCGTGGCGTGTTCGCCCCCCCAACCACGGAGGAAGGCGAACACGCCACGAGTCAAGGGGAGGGGAGGGCGCGGCGGAGGAGTTCGGCGAGGTGGAGGGCTCGGTCGCCGGTGCCCTGGGCGATCTGGGTCCGGCAGGAGAAGCCGTCGGCGAGGATCAGCTCACCATCGCCCGCGTTCCGGACCTTGGGATACAGCTCCCGCTCCGCGCACGCCTGCGAGACCTCCCAGTGGCCCGGCTCGAACCCGAAGTTGCCCGCCAGCCCGCAGCAGCCCGCGCCGATCACGTCCGCGGTGACGCCGAGCCGCTCCAGTACGGCGCGGTCGGGATCGTACGAGCCCTTCGCCTCCTGGTGGCAGTGCACCTGCGCGATGGCCTCCGCGTCCAGGCGGCCGAACGGCCAGTCGCCCTCGTGCGAGACGACCAGCTCAGCCAGCGTCACGGTCTGCGCGGCCAGCAGTTTCGCGCGCGGGTCGTCCGGGAGCAGCTCGGGTGCCTCGTCCCGCAGCATCACCGTGCAGGACGGCTCCAGGCCGATGACCGGGAGCCCCGCCTCAAGCGCCGGCTCCAGGATGTCGAGGGTCTGCCGCAGGACCTTCTGGGTCACCTTGAGCTGCCCGGTTGAATGCCAGGTCAGCCCGCAGCAGACCCGGCCCGGCGGCATCAGCACCTGGTAGCCGAGGGCCTCCAGGACCTCGACCGCCGCCTTGCCCGCCGCCGGCTCGTGGAAGTTGGTGAACGTGTCCGGCCAGAGCACCACCTTCTTGCCCCGTGCCTTCCGCTTCAGGCCCGGTGCCTTCCGCTTCAAGCCCGGTGCGTTCCGGCGTTTGCGGAACCAGTCCCTTAGCGTCTCCTCAGCGAAACGGATCATTTCGCGACGCGGTTCCACTCCCGCTAGGCGCTTGGCGAGGTCGGCCACCGGTCCCAGCCGCAGCGCTGTGTTGGCCGAACGCGCCGCGCCGGGAGTCCCCGCGACGAGCCGGGACCATAGGGGCAGCCAGCCCATCGAGTAGTGGGCCAGGGGCCGGAGCCGTTTCGCGTAGTGCCGGTGCAGGAATTCGGCCTTGTAGGTGGCCATGTCGACGTTCACGGGGCAATCGCTGGCGCACGCCTTGCACGACAGGCACAGGTCGAGCGCGTCCCGTACCTCCGTGGAACGCCATCCGTCCCGCAGCGTCTCCCCGCGCAGCATCTCGGCCAGCACGCGGGCACGCCCGCGCGTCGAATGCACCTCGTCGCGCGTCACCTTGAACGAGGGACACATCGCCCCTGTCTCCAGGTTCCGGCAGGCCCCGACGCCCACGCAACGGTGGACCGCCGCAGTGAACGAGCCGTGGTCCCTAGTGAGCGCATGCACGGGTGTGAGGGCGAGAGCGTCCCGTCCAGGCCCCGGCCGCAGATCCGCGTCCATCCGGGCCGGATCGACAATCACGCCAGGGTTGAGCATGCCTTTGGGATCGAAAACGGCCTTGAACGCCCCGAACGCTTGCAGCAGCTCCGGGGAGTACATCTTGCTCAGCAGTTCTGAACGGGCGCGGCCGTCCCCATGCTCGCCCGAGACCGTTCCACCGTACGAGACGACCAGTTCGGAGGCCGCCTCGATGAAGGTCCGGTAGACGGCCAGGCCGGTCGGGTCGTCCAGTTTGAAATCGACGCGCAGGTGCAGGCAGCCCTCGCCGAAGTGCCCGTACGGCACTCCCCTTAGGCCGTGCTCACCCATCAGCCCGTACAAGCCCCGCAGGTAGTCGCTGAGCCGCTCGGGCGGTACGGCCGAGTCCTCCCACCCGGGCCACGCCTCACCGCCATCAGGCAGCCGCGTGACGATGCCTGAGCCGGCCTCGCGGATCCACCACAGCGCCCGCATCCGTACCGGGTCGTCCACGACCACGGCCGTCGCGCCAGGGAAACGGCCGCGAACGACCTCGACGAGCCCGTGCGCGGCTTCCTGCGCCTCCGCGAGGGTCTCGCCACCGACCTCGCAGTAGAGCCATCCGCCGCCTGCCGGCAGGTCGGCTCCTGCGTTCGCGCGCCCCGGCTGTGTCCGCAACGCCGTGAGCAGGTCGGAGGCCATGCCCTCCACCGTCAGCGCGCCGGCCCTCGCCGCGAACGGCGCGAGCTCAGCGGCCGTGTAGACATCGGGGAACCCCAGCACGGCCAGCGCCCGGACCGCCGGAACGGGTACGAGCCGTACCGTCGCCTCGGTGACCAGGCCGCACGTGCCCTCGCTGCCCACCAGCGCCTTGGCCACGTCGAAGCCGTTCTCCGGCAGCAGGTGATGGAGCCCGTAACCCGACACCTGGCGGCTGAACCGTCCCAGCTCCGTCCGCAGCGGCGCCAGGTACGCGTCCCGCAGCCGGGTCAGCTCGGCATCGATCCGCTCGTCCCCGCTCGTGCCCCGCCCGGCCCGCAACTCCCGCCCACCCGGCAGCACCATCCGCAGGCTCTCGACGTTGGCCGACGTGATCCCCCACGCCACGCTGTGCGACCCGCACGCGTTGTTGCCGATCATGCCGCCGAGCGTGCACCGCGAGTGGCTGGACGGATCGGGCCCGAACGTCAGCCCGTACTTCCCCGCCGCCGCGCGCAGATCGTCCAGGACCACTCCCGGCTGCACCACGGCGGTGCGGGCCTCGGGATCGATGCCCACGATCCGATCGAAGCGCCGCGAGGTGTCGACGACGATCCCCGGCCCGACCGAGTTGCCGGCGATCGACGTCCCGCCGCCACGGACGGTCACCGGCAGCCCCTCGGCGGCGGCCAGTTCCAGGACCCGGGCGAGATCGTCCGCCGACCGCACCTCGGCCACCGCCACCGGCACCTGCCGGTAGATCGAGGCATCCGACGAATAGGCCGTACGGGTGGTCAGATCGGTACGGAACACCCCGGGCAACGCCTCGGCCAACCGCCTCCCGACCGTCGGCTCACGCCCGGCCGCCGGCTCGCGCTCGCCCGCTCCGGATGACATCCCCCGAACCGTTCCCACGACGGCCGCCCCTTTCCCGCCCACGCTGGATCAACCCCAGGCTACGGCGCTCTCCACGTTCACTCGTGGCGTGTTCGCCCCTGGCGTCGCCCGTGAAGGCGAACACGCCACGAGTCAACGTGAGGGGGCTACGCGGTGCAGTCGCGCATCGCGCGCTGGCGAAAAGGCGTTCCCGGCATAGCGGATCCATGCGAAACGGCGGTCTCGTGCCCGAACCCCGGATGGTCTCCCTACACCTGGGCCCATCCGGAGCCCGCGCGGAAACGGTCGCGAAAGCGGCGACCTCTCCGAACACGAGAACCGTGTGTTGCCTTCACACACGGCGCGCCTTCACGCGTTGAGTCCGCTGACTCAACGCGCCTCCGCGTCACCATCGATGATGCGCCGCAAGAAACCACGCCACTGGGCGGGATCGAGCTCGATCACCCGCGCCGAAGGGGCATGGGAGTCCCGGACCAGCACCGACCTCCCGCTGGCCGCCACTTCGACGCAATCCGTTTGTTCAGCACTCGCGCTGCTCTTGCGCCAGTTCAGCGCGTTCCCCCGGTTCGGCCGTTCGACCATCCAGCAACCCTCCATCCATTGCTGGCGGGTCCGTCTCGCCTCCGAACAGGCAAGAGCACCCACCGAGCCAGAGCTGAGCAGGGCATAACAAACCACGACCTTGTGGAAAATTTCCCGTTCCTGAGTGTAAACGGTTCCAGTTATTCCGCCTACACCAGGGACACAAGATCAGGTGGATTGCTATGAAAGCCCGGTGGCCTTGTGGGTGCCGATCGGGGCTGTCACCTCCTGTGATGATCGATACGGGGGTGGAAGAGGTCAGTCCATGAGGTCCTCGGCCGTCTGGCGGATCAGTGCGATCGACTTGTCGGCCGGCAGCGCCACGTCCAGAAGCGTCTCGAAGTGGTCCCGGTAGTCGGTGACCTGCTGATCGTCTCCAGTGACCATCACACTGGTACCGGGACGGCCCTCCATATAGAGGACGTCGCTCAGCCCGCCCTCGAACTCCAGCAGCGTGAACGGCCCGTACAGGCCGAGATGGGCGCCGACACTGAACGGGACCACGCGGATCATCAGATCGTCGCGCGCCTCGGCGCCGTCGGCGATCTCCTTCAGCTGGACGGGCATGATCCCCGGGTCGACCCCGACACCGACATGGCGGCGGATGGCGGCCTCGTCGAGGATGTAGTGCTGGCGCGGCGGGTTGTCCCGGCGCGCGAGCTCCTCCTGGCGCTGCATACGCACCCGGACGGCCAGGCTGCGCTCGCTCTGGCTGACGATCCCGGTGCTCATGACCTCGGCGTACTCGCGGGTCTGCAGCAGTCCGGGAATGAGGGTGCCGTGAAAGCCCCGGATATAGGACGCGCCCGCGCTGTAACCGACGAACGTCAGGAAGGCGTCGTCGATCTCGCCCTTGTACTTGTTCCACCAGGCCGGCTCGCGTGCCCCGCGAGCGAGCGTCTGCAAGCGCTCCTGCCGGCTCTCGGACGTCACGTCGTAGGCCATCAGGAGGGCCTGGAGATCGGTGCGGGTGATGGCGTTCTTGCCGCCCTCGACGCGAATGAGCTTGGACGGCGACCACTCCAGCGTCCGGGCCACCTGCTCCTGCGTCATCCCCTTCTCTTTGCGGAGTCTGACGAGTTCGGTGCGCAGCAGTGCGCTCTGAACGATGGGCCCCTGGTCACTTGCCATCTCACTCACTCTGTGTAATCGGTGCCACGAGCTCGGATGCTACATAGCAGATGGATACCTGACACGATAGATGGTGCCACCTCGACACGTAACGTCGGGCCGGTTCCGGCTATGTCAGCGATCAGCGGATGACGAGCGGCGAACCGGCGGGCGAAAGTTGCATTTCCACGTTCCGTCGTGCTGCATGTCGGCTATCTATGTTGTACCGTGCTAGGTAGCAGATTGGTAGGGGCCGCGCTGACACCGAGCGTACCGGATGCTAGAGTGGCCAAATGATCTTGACGCTGGGTGATGGGGCCGGGCAGCGCCGCCGGGCCGTTCCTCGCGCAGTGCCGACCCCTCGGATCGGGAGGCCGTGACCGAAGCCCAAGCCAAGCCGGCCCATGGATAAACCACTGGGCACAGCACAATTCAATAAAATAGAGTCGCCCTCACTCCCTCCTCTGATCACCGGTAGCCAGCCAGGCGGATCAAAGGAAAGCGGAGGGCGACCCCTTCGGGCCCGCCAGGATCACCCCATGGTCGCCGAGGCTGCTCGCACGCTCGCGAAACAGATCGTTGACCAGGGAAAACGACCCTAACGGACTCACCCAGTCTAACCGCGCCCCCGCGGTTCAGGCCATAGGTGATAGCGACTTCCGCCCGGTGCACCGCTCCAGAAGGGCCGGTGGACCGCCGGCCAGGACAGCACCGCCGGAATCGCATTCGAGCATGGGGTTCTGAGCATGCACGCAGAACTGAATTCCACCCCGACCACCGCAATCCACCCCACGACCGGCCATCGGCCGTCCCTCAGGAGAGCGAACCTCACCCTGGGAAAGGGGGCTCCATGATCGCCGGACCGGCGCATCGGCACGACCCCGACCGCCTCGGCCGCACTCCCCGGCGGCAGCCGCCCGATCCGGGGCGCCCGTCGCCGAAGTCCGGACGCGACCGTTCCCACAAGCACTCGCGTTCGGTGCAGCGCACCGCCCCGCACCAGGTACGCGCGCGGCCCGGATCCCTCGCACGGGGCTTCTGGCAGTCGCTCACGCACGAGGAGCGGCACGCGCTCGTCACCGCCGCGTCGCGGATCGCCTACCCGGCCGGCACCGCCCTCTGGGAGGAAGGCCAGGTCGCCGACCACCTCGTCCTGATCTTCGACGGCTACATCAGGGTCTGCGTCGTCCGCGACGGCCTTGAGCGGCTCATCGCCACCCGGGGCCCGGGCGACATCATCGGCGAGCGCGCGGCCCTGCAGCTGCGGCAGCGTTCCGCCTCCGTCGTGGCCCTCACCCCTGTACGCGGCCTGCGCATGACCACCGGCGAGTTCGCGGCCTTCCTCACCGACCACCCCCGGGTGGTCGCCATCCTGGAGAAGGAGCTGTACGAACGCCTGACCGAGGCCGGTGCCCCGGCCACCGACGCCTCGTCGCACGGCTTCGAGGTCGCGCACGTACCAGTGGCCCTGCCCGTACAGGCGCCCTTGCCGGCGGCCTTGCGCGCGCCCGAGCCCGCGCAGATCGCCGCGCCGGTGGCGACCACCCCCTCGTGGGCCGGGCAGATGTGCTCCATCATGTTCGCCGACATCGCCGGGTTCAGCGCCCACGTCCGCAACGACGACGACCGGCTGGAGATCCGGCAGATCATGTACGGCCTGCTGCGCGAGGCGTTCGAGAACTCGGACGTTCCGTGGGACGCCTGCTACCGCGAGGACCGCGGCGACGGCGCCCTCATCGTCGTCCCGCCCGAGATGCCCCCCCGTTCCGTCATCGACCCCATGCTGGCCCTCCTAGCCGCGGGCCTGCGCCGCCACAACCACCGTTCCAGCGACGCCCTGCGCATCCAGCTGCGCCTGGCCCTGAACGTCGGCCCGGTCATGCCCGACGCCGAGGGCGTCTCGGGCTCGGCCATCATCTACACGGCTCGCCTGCTCGACGCGCCGGTCCTCAAGGCGCGGCTGGCCGAGACCCGCTCCGACCTCGGTTTCATCGCCTCCGGCTTCGTGTACAAGAACGTGGTCGTGCACGCACCCGGGTTCGTGGTCCCCGACAGCTACCAGAAGGTGTGCTGCACGGTGAAGGAGACGGAGTTCACCGGCTGGATGCACCTGTCCGGCGGCTCCGCGCACTGACGCGCGACGATCGCAGGCCGGGCCCCCGCCCCGGCCCGCCTCTCGCCCCGCCCCCCGTACGGTCAGGGCCGGCGGGGCAGCCTGAGGACGAAACGGGCCCCCGTCGTACTGTCCTCCAAGGTCAGGCTGCCCTTGTGCATGCGGGCGATCTGGCGGGCGATCGGAAGGCCGAGGCCGGTGCCGCCCTTGTCGCGCTCGCAGGCGTCCTTGAGCCGCGCGAAACGCTGGAACACCATCTCGCGGTTCTCGGGCGCGACCCCGTTCCCGTCGTCGAGGACCTCCAGGACCGCGACGTCGTCCTCGGCCCGGACGGTGACGGTGATCTGCTCCGCCGCGTGCCGTTCGGCGTTGTCCAGCAGGTTCGTCATCAGCCGGGACAGCCGCAGCCGGTCGCCCCGTACGACCACGTCCCGCTGCAGCCGCGACACGACCACCTTGCTGCCACGCGGTGAGCGTTCGAGCTCGGCGCTGACGAGTTCGGCCAGGTCGATCGGATCCGCCTCCTCGGCGGCGGCGTTCTGCCGGTCGGCCTCGGTGTCCAGGCGGGCCAGCTCCAGCAGGTCGCTCACGATCGCCTCCAGCCGGTCCAGGCTGCCCAGCACCGTACGGGAGACCCGCGCCCACTCGGCCTCCTCGGGACGGAGCATCGCCTCCTCGAGCTGGAGCCGCGCCGCCGTGATCGGGCTGCGCAGATCGTGCGAGGCGTCCGAGGTGAAGCGGCGCTGCTGCTCCAGCGCGGCGTCGAGGCGGTCGAGCGTGGCGTTCGCGGCCTCGGCCAGCAGCCTGATCTCGTCCCGGTTCTCCGGTACGGGCACGCGGCGGCCGGACTCGGTCGCGGTGATCTCCGCCAGCTCGGCCCGGATCGCGTCCACCGGGGCCAGTGCGTGATCGACCGTCCGCCAGGTCCGCAGTCCCGACAGCAGGCTCACCAGCACCGAGATCGAGAACAGGAACGTGCACAGGCCGCCGCTCACGTACCAGGGGACGGCCTCATCGGCGGCATAGACGAGGCGTTCGCCGCCCGGGCGGTAGACCCGGAACGCGATCACCCGCATGCAGCCCCTCATCCCGGGGGCCGAGCAGACGGTACGGGAGGCGTACTTGCTCTCCTGGGGAGGCATGAACGCCGCCATCCGCGGCAGGCCGCGCAGATCCGGCGTCGCGGCGACCACACCGCCCCGCATGTCGAGGACCTGGACGGCCACGCCCTCGACCCGCGGCAGCACGGCCGGCAGCCGGCCCCGTTCGACCATCGAGACGATCTCCAGGGCCGCCGTGCCGGTCTGCTGCGCCTTGAAGTCGACCGCCTGGTCGCGGATCCCGATGATCAGCATGGCGTTCATGATCAGCGAGACCATCGCCGTGATGATCCCGGTCCGCAGCGCCATCCGGACCCGGATGGACCTCGTACTCCGCCTGATCACCCCACCCCCCGCTAGGCGAGGTAACCACCCTGCGGGCGGATGGGCGATCGAGGGACGGGCAAGAGACGACAAAGATCGTCGTCAAACGGCCGCGGTACCGATCGATCCCTACCGGTCACCGGTCCCGCCGGCTCCGACTCGGCCCTGCCCTGGGTGCCGTCAGGGCGGTTCGGCAGGACCATGGAGCGCGCCTCGGAACTGGAGTCCCCGACGGCGATCTCCGTCCCGGCGGGCGGGTCCAGCCCGAACTCGGCGAGCACGGCGCGCGGCTCCCGTACTCATGGGACGACGCCACCCCGGCGTTCAGTCGTCGTCTTCCTCCTCGTCCCCGCGCTTCTGCACGAGAACGTCGCTGAGCCTGCCGGGCTCATTGGTGATGATGCCGTCCACCCCGAGGCCGATGGCGCGCCGCATCGAGGAACGGCTGTTGACCGTCCACGTGAAGACCTCCATCTTCAGCTCATGAACGCGCTTGACGTACGCCGATGTCAGCCGGCCGTACGGAACATTGATCTGTTCCGCGTATTTGGCCAGCTTCGGCAGGTCGCCCTTCACCGGCGTCCCGATAAGCCCGATCGGTGCCTTCGGCATGAGCCTGTGGAACCGCCGCATGGAGCTGAAGTCGAACGACTGCACGACGAGGCGGTCCGTACCGGCGGACGGCAGCCAGTACGGATTGGCCCGCAGTTCCGCGACGATCCGGCGTTCGATGCCCGGGTAGAGCCGCGGCGACTTGACCTCCAGCAGCAGGCCCAGCCCGCTCCCCTGCACGGCACGCAGCGACTCCCGCAGCGTGGGGACGCGCTCGCCCTTGTACCGGTTGCCGAACCACGAGCCGGCGTCCAGCCTGCGGATCTGCGCGAGCGTGAAGTCGGCGACCTTCCACGGCCTGCGCTTGGGATAGACCGATTCGACGTTGGTCGTACGGGACAGCGTGGTGTCGTGAATGACGACCAGCTTGTGGTCCTTGGTCTCCTGCACATCGAACTCGAGCCGGTCGGCGTCCTGCCGCCGGGCCAGCCGGAACGCCGCGATCGTGTTCTCCGGCGCGTCCCCGGAGGCGCCCCGGTGCGCGACGTTGTCGACGCCGGCGGCCATGGACGCCGCCGCCGGTACCGTTCCGGCGGCCGCGCTCACCGCGGGGCCGGCGATCGCCGTAGCGGCCACGACCGCTGCGAGGGGAAGTCCGAGTCGACGCAGCATGTGTCACCCTTCGTGGTAGGTGATGTTCATTCCCACCTTCGGGGCGCATGGTGACACGGAAGTAACAGGGCGATAGCAGATCGTGTACTCCCGATGACGTTAGGCATCCGCTTTCGCCGCACCAATAATGAACTATTAGGTCTGTCGGCTTTCTGGCGGCATGACATTAGATTCCGGACAATCCGGTGGCACCTCGAGATCCCGCCGGACGATCCTCGGGAACGGAATCGAGGGCCGGAGCAGAATGCGGCGGGCCCGGATCCGCGGCCGGGGAAGGCGCAACCGGCGCGCGGCCGACACCGCGGCCTCCGGCACATCCCCGTCGGTCCGTACCGGCTCCACCAGCACCGAAGGGCGCGGCGTCACCAGCCGCGTCTGCCTGCGGCGCCCCCGCAACGTGACCGGCTTGCCCACGTCCCACTCGCCGGCCTCGTCCATATGGGCCAGCCCGTGCACCGTCCCCGAGGCCAGCACCCGCCCCGGCGCGACCTTGGCCAGATCGCTCAGCCGAGCCGCCTCGTTCACCGGATCGCCGATCACCGTGTACTCGAAGCGCTGCTCCGCCCCGATGTACCCGGCCACGACCGGACCGGCCGAAACACCGATCCCCGCGTCCAGCAGCGGAACCTCCGCACGCAGCCTCCGCGCCAACTCCCGGGCCGCCCCCAGCGCACCGCCGGCCGCGTCCTCGATCTCGGTCGGCGCACCGAAGATCGCCAGCGCCGCGTCCCCTTCGAACTTGTTGATCCACCCACCGTGCGTGGCCACCACGTCCACCACGACACCGAAGAACATGTTGAGCAGCTCCACGACCTCACCGGGCGTGTGCGTCTCGGCCAGCCGCGTCGACCCGGTCAGATCCACGAACAGCACCGCGACCTCGCGGTTCTCACCGCCGAGCTCGATATCACCCTGCTCGATCGCCAGCCCCGCGACCTCCTCGCCCACATGGCGCCCGAACAGATCGCGGAGCCGCTCATGCTCCCGCAGCCCGGCCACCATGTGGTTGAAGCCCACCTGGAGTTGCCCGACCTCGCTGGCGTCGTACACCGGCACCCCGGTCCCCAGATCGCCGCGCTCCACCCGCGCCATCCCCGTCCGCAGCGACTTGATCGGATCGGCGATGGCCTGCGTCGCGATGTACGTCACGTACATCCCGACCGTCAGCGCCACCCCGCCCAGCCCCAGGATCGTGATGGCCAGCTTGGTGGTGTTGATATCGGACGCCGCCAGCGCCGCGATCGCCACGCAGACCAGACCCAGCACCGGAAGGGCCGTACCGAGCGCCCACGCGAGCATCACCCGAGTCGTGACACCCGGCAGCCGGATCTGCCCGTCCTGCTCGCTCGCCAGCACCAGCGAAGCCGCCGGCCGCATCAACCGTTCCGACAGCAAATAGATGATCGTGCACGTCGTCATCGCCCCGAGCAGCGCCGTCAGCCCGGTCTTCACCGCGAGCCGCGCACTGAACAACGTCACATCCAGCACGGCCCAGCCGGCCGCGCCGATCACCCACAACCCACCGACCAGCAACGTCAACCGAAGCGGCCCCAGCAGAACGGCACGGCGCTGCGACCGGTCAGGTACGCCGCCCTCGCGTACGAGCCGTACGACGGGACGCCACAGATACAGCCCGAACACCAGCGCGAAAGGCCCCGCGAACACCGGATAACTGAAGAACGCGACCGTGTTCACCAACCGGACCCGACCAACGTCCTGCAGCGGCGGATCAGGCACCACGAACGTCGCGAACAGCAGCACGACCAGCGAGCCACCGAGATTCGCGACCACCACCACCACGAGCAGCACCCAGCGCACCCGCAGCTCGAGCATCGTCCGGGGAACACCGTGCATCAGGGGAAGACCGTCCAGCCGGGCGCTGATACCGCGCCCCACCGATCTGCCGGTCACATGCGCCTCCAGCCCTCACACGGGTCTGCGGCTCCCAGACGCCCACAGCCGACGCCCTTGGGGCTCACCGTACTATCGACGGTCGCCACAGGCATGCGGCCCCTAGATATATCACCGCACTCCCTCCCGCCCCAGGCGAAACAACCGGCCCTCCGCCCGAACGCCCCGGGGGTACCCGAGAACGAGTTGGCGCTCCTCTCTGCCATCACGTATGCTTCCGGACGTCGCCAAGAACCGGTTCCGCCGGTCGGAGGACACCTCGAGAGCCGATAGGCTCGGAGACGCAAGGTCCTGTGGAGCAGCTAGGAGTGCTCGCCACCCTGTCAAGGTGGAGGCCGCGGGTTCAAATCCCGTCAGGACCGCCAGACGTGCGGATGCGCGTCGTGGGCAGGTAGCTCAGTCGGTACGAGCGTCCGCCTGAAAAGCGGAAGGTCGGCGGTTCGACCCCGCCCCTGCCCACCACATCTGACCAGCCAAAAGGCCCGGACCGTAATCGGTCGCGGGCCTTTTTGACAGCAGTGGTGACAGCAACGGCCTCAGCCGAGCGCATCCCCCAGCTTCCTCAGCGCCGCCCGCTTCTCATCCAGCGCCGCGTGAGCGTAGATCGTCATGGTGACCCCAATGTCGCTGTGGCCGACGATCTCCCGGACCACGTGCGGCGGCACGCCGAGGTCCAGCAGCAGCGAGACGCACGTATGCCGCATGTCATGGAACCGCATCACGCCGAGCCCCGCCGTCTCCCGAACACGGCCCCAGCTACGGCGAAGGTTGTCCGGCTCCATGGGCGTCCCGATGCGGGACGGGAAGACAAGCCCGTGATCCTGCCAGGTCGACCAGGCGTCCGCCCTCTCTGCCTCCTGGCGGACCTTGTGCTCACACAGGGCCGCGATACATAACCTCGGAAACGGAACCGTGCCCGATCGACTACGAGATCACCCAAGCCCGCGCACGACCCCAGGTCGCCTGACCCCACAACAAGATCAACCGATCCAACACGTCTCTACGCTTTCAGGGGATGGACATGTAGGCGGCAACGCCCGCTGTCGCTCAGTTCGTTCTGGTAATGGATCAGTCCCGATCGATGCTCGACGTTTGCTCTAGGTCGCATCACCAACGGGGGCTACCAGGGGTGGCAACTGACATGATTGGGGTCGTCGTCTCGCTCGCTTTCGTCGGACAGGTCCGGCAGTCTTTGGAAGGCGGGTGGAGAGCACAGCCAGCCGAAGAGGAACTCGGTCATCGAGATGTGGCCGATGACGCCGTCTTCTAGTTGCCTGCCCCAGACCCCAGACCCCAGACCGCAGTCGGCCAGCGGTCCGGTTCACCCTGAGTCAGCCAGCCGAACCGGTTGCCGTCGATGTCGATGCCCCAGCCCGAGGACTCCCCCTGTTCTGGCCAGGCCGCCAGCGGGCTGGACTCCGGGAACTGCTTCCTCATCGCCCGGTACTGGTCGCCCAACTCGCTCCAGAGTTGGTGGTGCGGTGGATCCCGGGGGTCAGCGATCACGAGGTACTCACCGATCTCGCAAGATCCGTAGGTGTCGATGAACTCGGCGTAGTCCGCTGGCAGAGCAGTCCCCAACTCGGTGAAGACCTGCTGCCGGCTCTCATCCCCGTGTCGCGGTTCCGGCGGAGGCGAGGTCCGCGCCATGATCTTGCAACACTCTGATTAGAACTTTTATTACGGTTTTAAAGGCGCCCCGCTTCGCGTGGCGCCGGGCGGCCGCACCCGACTCTGCGCGCCGGGCATGCGGCCTGTCCCGTCCGGTCCCGCCACGCAGCCCGGCCACGGCCGCCCCAGTGCATACACAGCCCGCCTAGAAATGTGACACACATCACGATAAAACTTGCCCTAATGTGAGCCAAGCCTTCTACCAGCTAGTTTCTTCTGTTTTTGTTTCCGAACCAAGCGCTCATTTACTAGCGCCAGTGGTAGCAAATGAGCGCTTGGTTGGGGAAGTGAGTACTTGGAAGCGCGTTAGTCTCCCGGAGACGAAACGGCCACCCCCGGTTGCTGTGGAAAGTCCCCGGGAGTGGCCATCCTCTCGACTCCGAGGAGCCGTGGTGGCGACCCTACCTCGACAAGAAAGTCCGGCTCTGATCCTGATCATTGCTGCCATCTCGATCAACACATTCTCCGCGATGGGTATCGAGGCCGAGCAGATCCACGTGATCATTGGTGATCTGACGAGCATGATCGCGATCTACTTGCTCCACTCGGCGCAGAGCAACAACGGCTGAGCGTGCCCGAAGCGGGGGCTTCGCAGTCGCCAGCCCCCCGGCGAGCCGGAGTACTCGTTCGCGCGAAATGGTCTGTCACATCGTCTCGCCGCTCGCGCGAACGAGCACTCCGGAGCGGGTCGCGGTGCGCTGAGCGTGCTAAGACCTCGGACGGCCATGGAACTGCCGGGTGCCGGGGGAGGGCTCCAGAGCAGGTCACCGAACAGATCTGGACGGGCGTGGACCTTGCTCGTAAGACTCGCAATGAACCGGTGTGTTCGATCCTCGGCGAGATCAATCCCCAGGCGCCTGATCACGGAGGGCGACGTCGATCCCGTCCATAGCCCGTAGCGTCGTGATCTCGTCCCCTAACGGTGTCGGGCCCGTCCACCAGGCGGTGCATGCCCCTCCCACACTACAAAGGACATCCTGCGCGGTTTACAGTCTCTCTGGCGATGCGGCCAGCTCTCTGGAGCACCCTCCGCTTTTCCTCATCACGGTACTTGGTGGTGTAGTTCCCCGTTGCCCTCAGGTGCTCGACCATCGACGCCGCGATCTCAACGGCCTGCATTACGATACGAGGACGAGCCGACACCGTTCCCCGAACCCATCACAGCGCGCAGCCCCAAAGCCCCGGGCCTGATGGCTCCGGGCGTTTGTGCTGGTCAAGTGTGATGGGCAGGGGCGGGGTCGAACCGTCGACCTTCCGCTTTTCAGAAGTAGCGTTCACCCTGCCGCCGGCCCATCTGCCGAGGTCGGACGGTGCTGGGCGTATGTCGATGGCTGCCAGTGGTTTGGGGCTGTTGTCGTCAGCCTGCGGCTTCCTGGCCTGGCCTTTCGGGGCTGGGCATGGCCGACTGGCTGGGTCGCCCATCGATGCGGTCGTTGCCAGCAACATCCGTCATCAAGAAGGCGGACGGCCAGCCACCGGTATGAGCTACAAGTTATATTGATGGGGTGCCATGGGACATCATCCTCCTCGAACCGGTCGAGAGCTGGTTCCTCAAGCTGTGTGAGTCCGATGTGGACACCGCAGCCTTGATCGAGCAGGCCATCGACAGGCTGGCCGCGGTCGGCCCGACGCTGGGACGGCCGCTCGTCGACACCCTGGAACACAGCGAGCTGCGCAACCTCAAGGAACTGCGACCCGGCAGCAGAGGACGATCCGAGATCCGCATGCTGTTCGTCTTCGATCCAGACCGTGCCGCGATCTTCCTCGTAGCCGGAGACAAGGCCGGGCAGTGGTCACGATGGTACGACGAGGCCATCCCGCTGGCCGAAGCCCGCTATGCCGAGTACCGGGCTGAGAAGGACAAGGAGGCCGGACGATGAGCACTGGACGCCGCTGGCAGGATGTCAAGGCCGAAGCACACCGCCGCAACCCTGAACTGGCCGAGCCCGAACGCCAGGCCCGGGCTCGCGCCGAACTGGACTCCTACGTCGCCGGCCACCACCTCAAGGAACTTCGCAAGGCCATCGGCAAGACGCAAGCCGAGGTTGCCCAGATCCTCGGCGTCTCCCAGTCCCGTGTCTCTCAGATCGAGAACGGCGACCTCGAAGCCATGGAACTGGAGACACTCCGCGCCTACGCCACCGCACTAGGCGGCCATGTAGACATCACCGTCAGCGTCGGACCCCACTCGATCAAGGTCGCCTGACAGCATCGCCGGATGACGGCAACCGTGACGGCAACGTCTACGAACGGTGGACACCACGAGCGCACGTCAGGCACCGTCCGACCTCGGGAGACGCGGCGGCGGCAGGGTTAACGCTACTTCTGAAAAGCGGAAGGTCGGCGGTTCGACCCCGCCCCCTGCCCACCACATCTGACCAGGAAAAAGGCCCGGGCCGATATCGGTCGCGAGCCTTTTTGACGACAGTAGTGACGACAACGTCATCAGCCGAGCGCATCCCCCAGCCTCCGCAGCGCCGCCGCTTGTCGTCGAGCGGGGTGTGAGCGTAGATCGTCATGGTCACCTCGATGTCGCTGTGCCCGACCCCGCGTCACCGGTCGACTTCACCCCACCTTCGATCGGTCGGCCGTCCCGGTAGCGGACGCGATGGCCGCCCCGTCCTCCTTCGGCCGCCCGCCCGCCTCTGCTGCGGGTAAGAGTGACGAACGCGGCCGGATGCGCGGTCACCGTCTCGGGCACACCCACGGTCAGGCCCGCCCGAACGAGTTGGGACACGGTGTGCGCGGTGACGCCGGATCGGCTTGGGCCACTCCGCGCGGGTGACAGCAGCGGCCGCCACCGGAGCCCACCACCGGCACACCTGGAATACGGTCCAGCCTCGGCGGACTCCCTCTGGGCAGGCTGGTCGTTCTAGCTGAGAAGCGGACCGTCGCTTCATAGCGAAAACTCAGGTCCAAGAACTGAACCACGGAATCGGGTCCGGATCTTTCGGTGTCCCAAGGTGGCTGTGACGGGTCGTCAGCGACGGCCAGGACTGCCGGCGACATGGGGACCGTTCTCTGAGCAGTTGTCGGCTACGCATGCTTAGCTGCCGTTCATGGAAGATGAGCAGTTATTGGCTGCCGTGGCCCGCCTCATGCAGATGAATCTCGATGGCCTGACATGCGATGAGACCGGGCATCCGGGCGGGCATACGTGCCTGCCGGTCACCAGTGGCGTGGACGTGGACGGTCTGGTCAAAACGCTCACCAAACGGTACGCCGGCCCGTTCACTCAAGCCGACGGGCTGCGGCCACTGGTCGCGGGGGAGCAGGTCGGGTGGACGCACGCCTGGGTATGGGATGCGCGGGCGGTCGCGCTCGGCCAAGAGCCGGACGGCCGAACGGTCGTGGCCGTCACAGAGCGGAACCTGCCGGACCCGGGCGAGTTGCCCGTGGGGATGCCGTGGCTGGAGCGGCTGATCGCGATCACCGCGGGGACGGCGCCACTGGTGCCCAGGTTCGACTGGGCAGCGGTCGAGTCCCGCCTGGGCACGCCTCTGCCGAGCGATTACAGGCGGCTCGTCGAGACGTTCGGTTGCGACGGCGCGTTCGACGCGTTCTTCAAGGTCTTCACCCCGGAGGAGCTGATCTGGCATGTCGGGTTCCACGCCGGAAAGGGCGGAAGCGAGCATCCGCATTTTCCGGCCTCGGCCGGGGTGATCCCCTGGTCGAACAACGAGCACGAGGAGACGATCTTCTGGATCAATGAAGGGTCCGACCCCGATCGGTGGCCAGTCTATGCCGTGGACAGCCTCAACGAAGGGAGCCGTTTCGAGTGCACTGCGACGGAGTTCCTGTTCCGGCAGATGACCGATCCGGACCACCCATTGACCACTACGTCGGACTACTGCGGGCACTGGTTCATGAAGTCCGTTCAGCGAGAATCGTGACCTGTATCCGCATCACGTGGATGGGCTCGGCCAGGGTCGGGCTCGCTGCTGCGTGGCTTGGATGCTCGGGGCATGGACGTACGTGACCCGTCCCCGGACGGTGTTGATGTCGCACACAGGTGGTATGGGACCGGAGCGTCCGCGGTTGAAGATCGTGGCCTCCGCACCTTGGCTGATCGCGGCAGGAACGATCTTCCGCTCGACCACCAGGATCCGCCCACGACGGGTCTGTCCGGTCAAAAGCTCCGTCGCTCTTGTCCGTACAGTCCCCCTAGTGGCTCGACATGGCCGGTTGCCCAGACCCAGGCGGCGATGCCGACTCGGTTACGGGCGTTGAGTTTGGCCTGGATGCTGGCCATGTGGGTTTTGACGGTGCCCGGTGAGATGAACAGATCGGCGGCGATCTCCGCGTTGGTCTTGGCGTGCGCGACGCCGCGGGCGATGTCGAGCTCACGCGTGGTCAGCACGCCGGCGTCGGGCCGGGTGGCGGCCGGCGGCGGGGTGAGACGGCGGAGCAGCCGTACGGTGATCTGCGGGCTGATCATCGTGTCTCCGGCCATGGCCGCGCGGGCCGCCTCGATGAGCAGCATGGGGCCGGAGCGTTTGAGCAGGAATCCGCAGGCTCCGTTGTGCAGAGCCCTGGTGACGTAGTCGTCGAGGTCGAAGATGGTCATGACGATGACGCGGATCGGGTCGGATACCTGCGGTCCGGAGAGCTGCCGGGTGACCTCCAGTCCGTCCACGCGAGGCATGCGGATGTCGGTGAACACGATGTCGGGCCTCAGGTGCCGGGCCATTTCGATCGCCGCCGCGCCGTTGGCGGCCTCACCGACGACGGTCATGTCGGGCTGGGCGTCCAGCACGAGGCGCAGGCCGCTGCGTACATCGGCCTGGTCGTCGGCGATCAGGATGCGGGTCGTTGCCGAGGTCATGCGGTCCTCACCCGATCGCGGAGTCGGAGCCGGTCAGCGGCAGGAGGGCGGTCACGCGCCAGCCGTCGAGGGCTCGGCCGCAGCGCTGGCTGGAGTACGGCCCGGCGGTCAGTGTGCCGCCGAGTGCCTGCACCCGTTCGGTGAGGCCGGCCAGCCCGAAGCCACCGTGGCGATCGGCTCGCGGCACCGACGCCCGGACGGGGGAAGTGCCGTCGTTGATGACCGCGATCTCCAGTGCTGAGCTGTCCGAAGGCCGGATGGTGGTGGTGACCGTGGTCGCGGTCGGGGCGTGGCGCCGTACGTTCGTCAGTGCCTCGGCAACGATCCGGTACGCCGTGGCGCTCAGGTCTCCTGGTAACGAGGCGGCGAGATCAGGGGCGAGATCGAGCCGGACGGTCGCCGTCCCGGCCGCCGAGAACCGTTCGGCCAGTTCGGACAGGTCCGTCAGGCCCGGTAGGGGTGCGTGAGCAGGTGCATCGCCGGGGACGGCCGCCGATGCTTCCCCGATCGGCGTGCGAGGGCCGGGGTCGTGGAGCATGTGCACGGTCCGGTCCATCGACGCGAGGGCTCGGAGTCCGGCCACCTCGATGCGTTCCAGGGCGGCGAGCGCCCGGTCGAGGTCGTGGTCCTGGTCGGCGACGAATCGGGTCGCCTGGGCTTGGACCACGATGCCGCTGATGTCGTGTGCGACGAAATCGTGCAGATCCCGGGCTATCTCCAGGCGTACGGCCTGGTGGGAGTGCGCCACCGCGCGGCGGCGGCGCGCGTCGGTCCACCGTAGGCAGCCGCCGATGAGTGCCGCGCCGATCGAGAAGACGGTCCAGAGCGCGCTCCAGGCCACCGCCTCGAGCATGGTCGACGATGGCGTCTCGTCGTCGAATCGCCACACCCACACGCCCACCGCGACGCCCAGCAACGTGCCGGAGACGGTCGCCTGACGCCGCGGCGCCACACGGACCACGACGGCGATGAGGGTAAGGAGCGCCACCGCCTCCGCCGTGGCCTCCGCCCGGGCGGTGTGCCCGAGCGCCGGCCTGTAGACGATGACGGCGGCGGTCGCCGCAATGGAGACGGCGGCCACCGATCCCGCGATCCACGCGATCTTGGGCCGAGCACGCAGGTGCCGCCACGGATGTCGGTCTCGCACATGGCCGAGAGTAACCGGACGGTGAGCGCAGCCCCTCCCCCGATCGGGGGAGATGACCGCGGCACACGGACCCGGAACCTCCCGAACGGCAGATGGTCGTGTGTATCGGTGGCCACCGAGGGTTGAGTCATGAGCAGCACAGAAGAGATGGCGTCGCGTTCAGGGACCTCGGCGCGGTCCCCGTCGGCCACGGTCGGCGACTCGGCCGGCGGCTCATCCGGGGTCCGCTCCGGGTGGGCCGCGTACGTGGCGGCGGGCTGGTCGCTGCTGTATGGCCTGCTCGGGTTGTACTGGTGCTTCGGTGGGGCGGGCTTCCCGTTCGGGACGGTGGACGATCCGCTCGGCGCGAAGGTATCGATCCTTGCGTCGGCCCGGCGGGACGGCGGCGCACCGGTGATCGCCGCCTTGGGACTGGTGGGTGCGCTGTCGGCGATGCTGATGGCGCGTACCCGTATGCGATCGCTGCCCGGTGCGGCGCTGCTGGGCTTGGCCTGGACGGCGGCGGTGACGCTGACCTTGCTGATTCCGGATTACCGACCCCTGGCCGCGGTCGGTCGTACGCCGGTGCTCCTGGTCGGCCGGTCGTTGTTCGATTGGCCGAAGGGCGTCGAATTCTTCGGGCCCGGCATGTTCGAATGGCCGGTTCTCAACCAGTTCCTGCTGATCGGTGGCGGGCTGGCCTGGGCGGCCACGGCGGTCGCCTACCGGCGCAGGGTCCGCGGCGCGTGCGGTCGCTGCGGCCGTATCGGGGACGTCCTGACCGGGTGGACGACACCCGCCGGCGCAGCACGGTGGGGACGCTGGGCGGTCGGGGTCGCGGTCGCGATTCCCCTGCTGTACGCGCTGACACGGTGGGCCTTCGCCCTGGCCATCCCGCTCGGCTATGCCACCGAGGACATCCGGCGGGAGGCGCGTGAGTCTCCCGGTATCTGGTGGGCCGGTGCGGGGCTGGCGACATTCGGGATGGCGGGCACGGTCCTCACGCTCGGCCTTGTCCAGCGCTGGGGCGAGATCTACCCGCGCTGGATCCCGTACCTGCGTGGCAAGCCGGTGCGGCCCCGCACGGCGATCATCCCCGCCTCGCTGGTCACGGTGCTCGTGACGGAGGCGGGACTGCTGTTCAACCGCGCCCTGATTCTCGGCCACGCCCCCACCGACGGCGTTGCTGACCTCGTGCTCTCCGCGCCCAGCCAGCTCTGGACGCTGTGGGGCCTCGCCCTGGGCGCCGCGACCCTCGCGTACTACCTCCGCCGCCGCGGCCGGTGCGGCTCTTGCGGCCGCCACTAGCCCGCCGCCGGCCTGCCTGTTCCCACGGTCACTCGTCCTTCGATCCACGTCACACGTCGACTCGCAAAGGGGTCATCAAAATGATCAAGTCATATCGCCGGCGCGGCGCGGCCACCATCGTGGCCGCCGTGGCGCTGATGTCGTCGGCCACCGCCCCGGTGGCCAACGCACTGGAGCCTCGGAGTCCTGCTCCGGCGCACCGGCCCGCCGGCACGTCCAACGCACTGGACCGCGCCCTGGACGCCGTTCATGCCGCCGGTATGCCCGGGGTGATGGCGTCCACCGGCAACGGCGAATGGACGTGGAACCGCGCCTCCGGGGTCGCCGACCTCCGCAGCGGCCGCCGGATGCGCCCCGACTACCCGCACCGGGTGGCCAGCGTGACCAAGACCTTCACCGCCACCGCCGCGCTGCAACTGGCTGCCAAGGGAAAGATCGACCTGGACGCACCGGTGGGCCGGTACCTGCCGACCGTGGTTCCCGGAGATCGAGGCCGGCGCATCACCGTACGGATGCTGCTCAACCACACCAGCGGCATCGCCGAGTACGGCTACCTCGCTGTGCCACCCGGCCCCGACGAGGACGAGGTACGACGCGCCAGGCTGGAAGCGCTCCGGTTCTCCCGGCTGCAACCCGAGGACTCGGCCAGGATCGGGCTGGCCAAGCCGCCCACCAGCCGGCCGGGGGAGCGTCAGGAGTACTCCGACACCAACTACATCCTGATCGGCATGATCATCAAAACGGTGACCGGACAGGACGCCGAACGCTACATCGCCGAGCACGTCATCCGGCCGGCCGGACTCAGGCACACGTTCTTCCTCGGCGATCGCGCTCACATCCCACGCGCGCACGCCAAGGCCTACACAGGAAGCGACGCCCAGCACATCACCGGGGAATACAGCGTCTTCCGGATGCGCTGGGACTCCACCGCCGGCGGCCTGCTCTCGACCCCGTCCGACCTGGCCATCTTCTTCCGCGCCCTGCTGAGCGGACGGTTGCTGCCACCGTCCCTGCTCGCCGAGATGAAAGAGATCGTTCCGCTGTCCTTCGAGCCCCCGCCCGGCATGACCATGCGCGGGTACGGCCTCGGCCTGATCAAGAACGAGATCCCCGGCTGCGGACGGTTCTGGGGCCACAACGGAGCCTTCGCCGGCACCCACACCGACGTGCTGGTCAGCGACGACGGCCGACGCCATTTCACCTATGTCCTCACCTTGAGCGGCTACCACCAAGTGGACTCGAACGGCAACGAAGTCCCGACACCGATCAGCCGGTCAATGAAGAACCTCCAAGACCAAGCCGTCCGCCAAGCGCTCTGCCCGCCCCGGTGACGACATGAGCGCTCCTTGAGCGTCGCCGCCTCGGCCCACGTTCGCCGGTCGGTGATGGTGGCCGACTCCCCGCCGGGTCCGGGACCGTTCTCCGCGAGGTGACGGATGGTCCGTTCCGCACGAGCCCCCTCAGGGGGTGTGTGAACATCGTGGATCATGACGGATGATGAAGTGGGCGAGCACCGGGTTCTCTACGTTGATCCAGACTGGCTGGACGATCCCGACGCCTATGACGGCCCTGAGGTCGACACTGATGACCAGCCCGACTTCGCCTCAGGCATTCACGCCATCGCGGCGACGTCGGATCTGCGCCGTTTCGCGCTGACCACCGAGTCCCAGGGCAACACCGAGAGCGGCCGGATGTGCCAGGCCGTCGGCTTTCAACGCGCGCCGCCCGCTGCGGTACGACGTCACCGCTCACGCAGCCCGCTCGCCCACCCATCGCGGTAGACCTGTCCCATGGACGTTGCAGCCCTCCAGCAGGCACTGGACGAGATCTTCGACGGTGCCGTCATCCGGCACGGCTTCGTGGATTACATGCGCGATTACGAGGTCATCGTCTACCTCGCGGCCGCCTTGTCCGCCGACAGCCCGTCGACCGAAGTGCGCTACCTGTTCCGCTACTGCGTCCAGGCGCACTGCGACACGTCCGTTCCCCCGGACATCTGGACCAGGTCTCTGGACGACCGCCTGACCGACTACGCGACCGGTGTCGACCTGGACGGCTTCGTCTGGGGAGTCAGGTGGCACGACCTTTACCCCGGAGCGACGATCGTCGCCCGCTCGCCCACGGCCGAGCGCTGGAGTTCCGCCCTGGGCATCGACTTCCACGAAGTCCACATCCAGACCAACGCTCACAACCTGACCCTTGTCTTCTCAGAACTGCACGTCGAACCCATCACACCAAGCCCAACCGTGCCCGGATGAGACGCTCGGCGGTGATGCGTGATGTACGGCGGCTGGTTGTGTCTCGGGTCAGGAACGCCGGCGCCTGCGTGCCCTGTTCCACGTGAATCGCACCATGGTCACTGCCAGTACGAAGAGTCCGACCTGAGCGAATTGTTGCCAGGGGGCCACGCGGATGGAGTATCCGAAGAAAAGTGCTGCGACGGCTAGACCCGTGAACACTGAGCCGACGATCAGGATCCCGAAGCAGTCGAAGAAGTGGTTCATATAGAGGCTCAGGGAGTCGGGGCGGCCTCGTTCCGGTGGCGAACGCAGCCTCGACACCGCCACGCCGACCATGATTACGCCGCAGAGCCCGAAGAGCGCCTGCACTGATACGGCCCACATGGCACCGCCCCTCCCCGTTCACCGACATTCTCGGTGCCCTTTGCCGGCAGGACAAGACGGTCGGCAGGGCGGGCAGGGCTGGTTATCGGGCTACGGCTTGTCGATAGGTCTCGTTGGTGCTGAGGAGGTTGCGGTGGGTGTCCTCCGTGGTGATGGCGCCGTCGTCCAGAACGAGGACCCGGTCGGCGGCGTCCAGCAGGGCCGGGCTGCTGGTGATCACGATGGTGGTACGGCCCCGGCGCAGTTCGGCGATGTTGCGGGCGATGAGCTGTTCGGTGACCGCGTCCACGGCGGTCGTCGGGTCGTGCAGGACGAGGACGTCGGTGTCGGCGGCCAGGGCTCGGGCCAGTGACAGCCGTTGGCGCTGGCCGCCGGAGAGGTTCGCGCCGCGGTCGCGGACGGCGTGGTCGAGACCGGCGCGGTGGAGGGCGACGACGTCGGTGAGCATGGACGCCGCGACGGCTTCGGGGATCATCCGGCTGGTGCCCGACGGGTCGATGTTCGTGCGGAGGGTGCCCGCGAAGATCTCGCCGTCGTACGGGTTGACCAGCATGTGCTCGCGGAGCGCCTCGATCGACAGGTCCGTCGCTCGTTGTCCGCTGATCCGCACCACGCCCTCGTACGCGTCGGGCGGGACGTTGGCGGCCAGGATCGATACGAGGTCGGCCGCCGTGCGGGGCTGGTAGGCGGCGATCGCGACGAATTCGCCGGCGGGCACATGGAACTTCAGTTTGTGCAGGGTTCCGTAGTCGACGCAGTCCAGTTCGATATCGCCGCCCGTTGCCGGGCGTTCCGGACCTGGGGTCTGCGCCGGTGGCGCGGCCAGGACCAGGGCCATTCGTTCGGCCGACGCGCGCGCGATCATCACGTACTTCGGCATCTCCGAGAACAGCTTGAGCGGTTCCATGATGAACTGCGCCAGGCCCACGGCCATGACGAGTTGTCCGATGGTGATCTGGCCCTGGAACGCGAGCCAGCCCGCGGTCAGGGTCACGGCGGTGGCGAGGGTCGCGTTGATGGCCAGGGCGGTGCCCGCGTACGCGCCGTTCACTCGGGCGACCGTGATGGCCTGGTGCTTCGCCTCTGTGCTGACCTCCCGGTAGGACCGGAACGCCGCGTGGTTGCCGCCGAAGCCGTGCAGGGGGCGGAGGCCGGTGATCAGGTCGGCGACCTTCGCGCCCGCTCGTGCCACACGGGCCTGCTGCTCGCGGGTGCTCGTGCCGATCCGCTTGGACATCACGCTGAGGATCGTCAGGATCGCGGCGGTTCCCAGGATCACCAGCAGGCCGAGGCGGATGCTGGCCATGCCCAGCGCGATGGTCGCGATCAGTACCGCGACCAGCGAGCTGACCAGCAGCGGTACGACCTCGATGATGTCGGCGGTCTGGTCGGCGTCCTCGGTGGCGATGGTCAGGACCTCGCCGGACTTGAGGTCGACGTCCCTGGCCACCGGCTGGAGCCCGCAGGCCGCGACCCGGACGCGCCAGCGGTGCGCCTCGGTCGTGTTGGCCTTCTGCAGGATGCGCATCCCGAACCGCCACGAGAACGAGACGGTCGTGATGATGACGGCGAGCGCGACGATCGCCAGGCCGAGCGAGTCGAGGCTCCGGTCCCGCATCGTGTGCTCGACGATCAGGCCGAGCGCGATGGGGAAGGCCGTCTCGCCCGCCTGGTACATGCCCATGAGGACGGTGCCCGACGTCATGGCGCCGACATTGCGGCGCAGTGTCGTCCAGAGGATCTCGGACCCCGTACGGGGCCGCTGCGTGTCAGGAGTCGTCATCGAGGGGTGCTGCCCTCTCGCCAGGCCTGCCACAGTCGGGCGTACCGGCCGTCCAGGGCCACCAACTCTTCGTGCGTTCCCTGCTCCACCATGCGTCCCGCGTCCAGTACGGCGATCCGGTCGGCCGTCATCGCCTGGCTGAGCCGGTGCGCCACGAACAGCGTGGTACGGCCCTGGCACGCGGCCAGTACGGCCCGTTCCAGTTCGGCTGCGCCCTGGCTGCCCGCTTCGGCGGTCGACTCGTCCAGCACCACCACTGGTGACCGGCCCAGTGCGAGGCGGGCGAGGGCGATCTGCGCGGCCTTGGTGCCGTCCAGGCGTTCGCCGCCCTCACCGACCATGGTGTCCAGCCCCTCGGGCAGCGCGTCGACCCAGTCGTCGGCACCGACCGTGCGGAGGGCGTCCATCAGCTCGGCGTCGGTCGCCGCCGGCGCGGCCAGCCGCAGGTCGGCGGCGAGCGGGCCGGAGAACACGTGCGTCTCCTGCGTCAGGATGCTGACCAGGGCCCGCGTCCCGGCCTCGTCCAGGCCGGCGAGGTCGGTGGACCCGATGCGCACCGTTCCGGACTGCGGCGTCCCGAGGCCCGCGATCAGCGCGGCCAGGGTCGTCTTGCCCGCACCCGTCGCCCCCACCAGCGCGAGCGAGCCGCCGGCCGGGATCGTCAGGTCGATGTCCCGGAGGACCGGTTGCTCGCTGTCGGGGTAGCCGAACGTCAGCCCCTCGACCGTCACCGGGTACGCCCCGGCGCCCGCCGGCGCGACGGCCGTGTCGCCCACCAGCCGGTCCTCCGCGGCCTCCCCCAGCACTCCGACCAGGCGGGTCAGGCTCGCGCCCGACTTCTGCGCCTCGTCGAAGGTGAACATGATGGAGCCGAGGGGGTTGAACAGCCGGTGGAACAGCAGCGGGGCCGCCGACACCTCGCCCAGGCTGGCGGCGTCGGCCTCCAGCAGGGCGTACCCCACCACGATGATCAGGACCAGCCCGATGAACTCGGCACGGTTCTCCCTGCCGACGAACCGGCCGAAGAACCGGAAGACCTCGATGCCGAGATCGCGTACCCGCCAGGACTCAGTGGTGACCTTGTCGCGGAAGGCGTCTTCAAGGCGGTACGCCCGGACCGTGTCGATCCCGTTCAGGCCGCTGATCAGTGCCTGCGCCCGGTCCGCTTGGACGGCCCGCTGCTTCTGGTAGAGCGGGGCGGACCGGGGGAGGTACCAGTGCAGGGCGAGCGCGTACGCGGGCAGGGCTCCGGCGCCCGCCAGGCCGAGCCGCCAGTCCAGGCCGAACATGCCGACGGTGGCGATGGCGACCAGGACGCCCGCCGAGAAGATCGTGGGGACGGCCGTCCGGATGCCCTTGGACAGCACGGCCACGTCGTCGCCGACCCTGGAGAGCACGTCTCCCCGGCCGACCTGCTCGATCCGTGCGCTCGGCATCCCCAGCACCGCCCGGACGGCGCTCTCCCGCAGCCGCGCGAGCAGGTCCGCGCCCAGCCGCCCGATCAGGTACGTCGACGCCGCGGTGGCCGCCGCGCCGAGCAGCGCGGCGGCCACCATCAGGGCGCCGATCGTGACCAGGAGCGACTGCGGTTCGCCCTCGACGACCCCGTCGACCACCCGGCCGAGCAGGAGCACCGGCAGCACCTGGAGCGCCGCCCCGGCCACCGTGGTGAGCACGCTCGCGGTCGCCAGCCAGGGCACTTGGCGGCAGTGCGCGGCGACCCATCGGGTGGCTTCCCGACCGGTCGCCGTGCGCAGGGTCGCCGGGGAGGCGCGCGTATCAGTGATGCTCACACCTAGCCGACCGACTTGACCATCTCGTCGATCGCGTACGGCAGGGACAGCAGGGTGCCCTGGGACATGGCCGCGCCGACCGCCGGGCCCTCACTGTCCAGCAGGTACGACACCTTGCCGCCCTTGACCGCGGCGAGGTTGGTGAAGAGCTCGAACTTCTTCAGCGCTTCCTGGTCCGCCTTGTCGTTGATGACGAAGATGCGGTCGACGTCGATGAGGTCGATGCGCTCGGGGGACAGCGTGGTGAAGAACTTGCCGCCGGCGATCTTGTCGATCTCGGTGGCGCCCTTGAAGCCGATGCCCGAGATCAGCCGTCCGCGCACGTCGGTGGTGGTGAACGGCGCGACCGAGTCCTTGTACCAGGACAGCGCGACGGCGGTCTGGTTCGCGAACTCCGGGTGCGCCTTGCGAGCGGCGTCGAGCTTGCCCTGGATGCCCTGCACCAGCTTGGTGCCCTCCGCCTCCTGGCCGAGCGCCTTGGCGATGTGCACCGCGTTGTCCTGCCACGGCGCGCTGAACGGCTCCTTCTCGGCCTTGGTACGGCCCACCGTCGGAGCGATCTTGGAGAGCTTGCCGTAGCCGGCCTGGTCGATCTCGGAGTAGACCGCGATGATCAGGTCCGGCCGCAGCGCGGCGATCTTCTCGTAGTTCGGGCCGGAGTCGCCGTTGTTCATCACGACCTCGGGACGGGTGGCGCCCCACTTGTCCTTCACCCAGGGCCACTGGGTGTTGATGTCGGGGGTCTTGCCGGGCGGGTTCGGGTACTGGTCGACCATGCCGACCGGCTTGATGCCGAACGCCAGGATGGCCTGGTCGTCGGTGTAGCCGACGGAGACGACCCGCTGGGGGGCCTTGGTGACCCGCGTGGACCCGAACGCGTGCTCCACGGTGACCGGGAACGCGCCGGCAGCGGCGGCCGGGGCGTCACCGCCCGGCTTGTCCGTCGAGTCGGAACCGCATCCCGCGAGGAGGCCGGCGCCGAGGGTCGCGGCGGATACGACGGCCGCCCACCGCCGCCAGGATTTCGTCAGAGTCGTTCGATGGAGGGGCAACAGAAATCCCTTGCTTTCACGGTATCCACTGCGGCCCCGGCTGGGGCAGGCAAAACTTTAGCATGCAAAGATAAGGTTAGCCTTACCTAAACTTGACCTTTTTCGGCCCGTCCCTTGCCGGGCGGCGCCTCGTCCGATTGGACGTGGGTCCGGCCGATCGGCACGATCAGCGGCCGGTCGCCCACCGGGTCGTCGATCACCTTGGCGCGCAGGCCGAACGCCTCGTACAGCAGCTCGGCGGTGACCACGTCGCGCGGATGCCCCTGAGCCAGGATCGCCCCCGCGCGCATCACGATGAGGTTGTCGCTGTAGCGCGTGGCCAGGTTGAGATCGTGCAGCACCATGACCACGGTGCGCCCCGACTCGTGCAGGTCGTCCACCAGGTCGAGCACGTCGATCGCATGCGCCAGGTCCAGGTAGGTGGTCGGCTCGTCCAGCAGCAGGAGGTCGGTGCCCTGGGCCAGGGTCATCGAGATCCAGACGCGCTGGCGCTGGCCGCCCGACAGCGAGTCGACCGGGCGGTCCGCCAGGTCGGAGACCCGGGTCATGGCCAGCGCGCGCTCCACGACATCGGCGTCGTCCGACGACCACTGCCGCATCCAGTTCTGGTGCGGATGGCGGCCCCTGGCGACCAGGTCGGCCACCGTCAGCCCCTCCGGCGCGACCGGTGCCTGCGGCAGCAGGCCGAGCTTCTTCGCCACGTCCCTGGTCCTGAGCTTGACGATGTCCTCACCGTCCAGGACGACCGTGCCCCTGGCCGGCTTGAGCAGCCGGGACAGGGTCCGCAGCAGGGTCGACTTCCCGCAGCCGTTGGGCCCGATGATCGTGGTGATCACTCTGGGCGGGATCGCCACATCGAGGTCGTCGATGACCGTCCGGTCGCCGTACCCGACCCTGACCCCTCTGGCCGCCAGCCGTACGGCGGTACCGGCCCCGGAATCGATCGCGATGCTGCGCTGCGCGGCCACAAGATCCACTGTACTTAGCCTTGCCTAACTTTTACAGAGCCATCCCTGGACATCCTTGCCAGATCTGACGGACTATCTGAGGTTCGCCCGTACCAGCAGGTAGACGAGGAAGGGGCCGCCGATCGCGGCGGTGACCACGCCGACCGGGAGAGTGACCGGCAGCGCCGTGCGCGCCACCAGGTCCGAGCCGTTCAGCAGCAGCGCGCCCACCAGACCGGAGGCGACCAGCGGCGGCGTCGGGAACCTCGCCAGCCGCATCGCCACCTGCGGCGCCACCAGCGCGACGAACGGGACCGGGCCGGCCGCGCTCACCGCCACACCGGCCAGCAGCACCGCGCACAGCAGCATGACCGCCCGCACCAGCGAGAACCGGACGCCCAGGCCCGCGGCGACCTCGTCGCCGAAGTGCATCGGCCTGAACTGGAACGCGACGCCCGCCACGACGGCCAGGAGGACGAGCGTGCAGCAGAGCGCGATCCAGACCTCGTCCCAGGTCCGGCCGTCCAGCGAGCCGATCAGCCACGCCTGGGCCCGGGCCACGTCCCGGATGTCGGCCGTGACCAGCAGCCAGTTCGTGATCGCATGCATCGCGGCGCTCACCGAGATGCCGATGAGGATGAGCCGGAAGCCGTCGATCCCGCGGCGCCACGCCAGGAAGTACACCAGCAGCCCCGTGCCGAGACCGCCCGCGAGCGCCGCCGCGGACAGACCCACCGTGCTGACGACCGCCGCGGCGGTGCCGCCCGACACCGTCACCAGGAACACCGCGACCGCGCTGGCGCCCCCGGTGATCCCGAGGATGTCCGGACTGGCCAGCGGGTTGCGCGCGATGGACTGCGTGATCGCCCCGGACACCCCCAGCGCGATCCCCACGATGAGCCCGGCCAGGGCGCGCGGCATCCGCAGATCCATGATCACGAACCGGTCCACCTGCTCGCCGCCGCCGAGGATCGTGGCGATCACCCGGGGCAGCGCGATGGGGAAGTCCCCGGCGCCGATGGACAGGCAGAACGTCAGGAAGGTCGCCGCCGCCAGCAGCAGTGTGACGAGGACGAGCCAGGGCCTCCACACGAACGACATGTGGCCGAGCCGTACGCCCGGCGGTACCGGACGCTTCACATCCGTCTCGTTCATGCGGCCTTGAACTTTCCGCGCCACACCAGAACCGCGAAGAACGGGGCGCCGAGAAGGGCGACGACGATGCCCGCGTCCAGCTCGCCGGGCCGTACGACCACGCGTCCCACGATGTCGCAGGCCAGGAGGACGACGGCGCCGAGCAGCCCCGCGTACGGAACCAGCCAGCGGTAGTCCGGGCCGGTCAGGTAGCGGGCCACATGGGCGACCATCAGCCCGAGAAAGGCGATGGGGCCGCACGCGGCCGTCGCCGCACCCGCCAGCAGGGTGATGGCGACGATGGCGACGGTCCGGCGCAGCGCGATGTTCACCCCGAGTGCGCGCGCCACGTCGTCACCCAGGTTCAGCAGGTTGAGAGCCGGCAGCGTGGACAGCGCCAGGACCAGGCCGACCGCGATGAACGCGGTCACCGGCCAGATGACGTCGAAGCGGACACCTGCCACCGAGCCCGCGTTCCAGAACCGCAGCGCGTTCAGCGACGCCTGGTCCGAGAGCGAGACCGCCGTGGTCATCGCGATCAGGAACACCGTGATCCCTTGACCGGCCAGCACGAGCGTCAGCGGGTTGCCGGCTCCCCGCCCGATGCTCGCCAGCCCGAACACGACGACACCCGCCACCGCCGCCCCCAGGAAGGCGAACCAGACGTACTGGAACGGGTCGGTGAACCCGAACAGGGCGATCGCCGACACCACGGCGAACGAGGCGCCGGAGTTCACTCCCAGCAGTCCCGTGTCGGCGATCGGGTTGCGCGTGCAGCCCTGGATCAGCGCCCCGCCGACCCCCAGGGCGATGCCCGCCACGATCGCGAGCACCGTACGGGGCACCCGCACGGTCTGCACGATGAGCCTGATCTCGGTGAGCCGCTGGTCGGGGCCCGGCGACGCGAACAGTCCGCGCCAGACCTCGCCGGGGCCCAGCGCCCGCGCGCCGACGGCCAGCGAGGCCGCTCCCGCGAGGACGAGCACGGCCACGAGCACGCCCAACCCCACGATCCGCCGCCGCCGGGCCGCCGCGACTCCGGACGCGGGCCGCGACTCCGTGAGCGTGCTCATCCACGTCCGTCAAGTCGGGCAAGCACCACGTTCCCCCGGAATCGCCGCCAAATAAGGGGAGCCTAACCTAAACGGCCCGGCAGCCGATCCGGCCGCCCCCTTGCGTTGACTCGTGGCGTGTTCGCCTCGCCGGGCGATGCCCGGGGCGACCACGCCACGAGTCAACGGGGAGCAGCGCTAGGTCGCCTGGTGAGCGATCTGGATGAGGTTGCCGCAGGTGTCGTCGAGCACGGCCGTGGTCACCGTGCCCATGTCGGCGGGCTCCTGGGTGAAGCGCACGCCGAGACCGCGCAGTCGCTCGTACTCGGCCTTGACGTCGTCGACGGCGAACGAGGTGAACGGGATGCCGTCGGCGACGAGCGCTTCCTTGAACGGCTTCGCCGCCGGGTGCCCGCTGGGCTCGAGCAGCAACTCGACGCCGTCCGGGTCCTGCGGGGACACCACGGTCAGCCAGCGGTCCTCGCCGCCCATCGGGACGTCGTGCTTCTTCACGAACCCCAGCACGTCGGTGTAGAACCGCAGCGCCTTCTCCTGGTCGTCGACGAGCACGCTCGTCAGGTTGATCCTCATGTCGATCCCCCTTCCGCGCCCGCGCTGCCGTCAGGGCGGGCGCCGACGCCTGTGTCGGTCGTGTCGGTCGTGGTGGGCTTGCCGGTCCTGGCGAGCCACCGCTCGATGATCGGTTCGAGCGGTCCGGTGTTGATGTGGTGGAACTTGTACCGGCCCTCGCGCCTGGTCTCGACCAGGCCGGCGGCCTCGAGCACGTCGAGGTGCTGCGAGATCGCCTGCCGCGACGAGCCCAGCTGGTGCTTACCCGTCAGGCGGGAACAGATCTCGAAGAGCGTCTGACCGTCGCGGTCGGTCAATTCGTCGAGGATGGTGCGCCGCGTCGGGTCGGCCAGGGCTTTGAAGACGTCTCCCACGAGTGGAGACGTTACGCAAGTCTGTGCTTGCCTGTCAAGATAAGTCGAGGTACGGGACGGCCGGCGCCCGCGACGGGGCGGGCGCCGGCCGGCTGCCGTGCGTTCCGGTCACGGGGCACCGGGGGCTCCATTCCGGGGCGGCGGCGGCGGGGGCTCGGCGCCGACGAACAGCAGCACCTGGCCTTTCGCCAACGGCGTCGCGTCCCGTACGTACCAGGTGGGCTGGACCTGGTCAGCCGGGATGTCCGTGCTCTGGTTCGCGTCCTCGTAGCGGAACTCGGGCACCGTCACCTTCCGCTTCTCCAGCGCGGCCAGGACGTCGCTCACGCGGTGGCCACGGAAGGTCATTCCGTGCATGATCTCGCCCGGTGCCGTCACCGGCGCGGTGCTGGTGTACCGCTCGCCCGGGCGGGCGGCCCGGCCGAAGGCGATCATGGTGCGGCCCTCGTAGGTGGTCCGGACCCGCACGCCGACCGGGCAGGCGTCGCCTCCGCCGC
Organism: Actinomadura sp. 9N407; assembly: GCF_044326315.1. NCBI lineage: Bacteria > Bacillati > Actinomycetota > Actinomycetes > Streptosporangiales > Thermomonosporaceae > Actinomadura > Actinomadura sp. 9N407. The sequence continues at coordinate 199,691 of NZ_JBIRAW010000012.1, forward strand.
CGGTCTCGCACTCGCCCTTGGCGGTGATCGTCGTGATGTCGCCTTCGGCGGAGTCCCCTTCCGTTTCCATCATCACCACGGTGCCGACGATGGAGGGGGAGGCCGGCACGAACGTGAGCTCGACGTTGAGCCCGTGGGCGGCGAACTCCGCCTTGTACCGTTCGGGATCGGCCAGCGGGTCCCGGACCCGCACGTTGATGAAGTCGCCCTGGCGCTTGAACGTCAGTGCCGAGGCCAGCCTGATGTTCGGGCTCCGCGTCGGCTCGGCGGTGCTCGGCGCCGGACGGAGGCCGGGCCGGTCCTCCTGGGCGACCACCGCCACCGTCACGGCGGCGCAGGTCACTCCAGCGGCGGCCAGCGGAAGGCCGATGACCACGCGCAGCGAGCGCCTGGGCTCCTCGGCGGAACGGACGAAATCGGTGGCGGTGATGCGGTCGGCCAGATCGGCGGCCAGCGTGGTCCGGCGCCGCTCTCCGCGGTGGTGGTTGGCCAGCACGCGCCGCGCCACCCCGTACAGCCACAGCCGCGCCTGCCCGTCCGGCGGGACGTCGTCCAGCCGCCGCCAGGCCGTCAGGAACGTCTCCGCCAGGACGTCCGCCGCGTCCTGCGGGTCGGCGGTACGGCGCAGCGCGTACCCGAGGATCCGGGCCCGGTTGGACGCATAGATGTCCTCGAACCGGGCCCGTCTGTCATCGGGCGGGTGGGGATCCTCCACAGGGGATGGCACGACCTCTCCTCTCGTCGCACGCCTCGGAGAGGCGAAGGGACCAGACGAAGGAACATGTCCGCACATCGCCGAGCATTTCACCCGGTCGCCTCGCGGCACCGAGAAGGAGGCCGAGGCCTGCTCGTGGTCAGGCCGGCTGAACGCCCGGGCGGCGGTCCTCCACGACATAGGAGGCGCGCGTCGTCACGGGTGCGCCCGGCTTCTGCACGTACGGCAGGACGCGGAAGTCGCTCTGCCAGCGCTCGCGGTCGACGTTGACCCGCACGTAGCCGCGCTGCGCGTTGAAGAACTTCATGTGCGGGTTGGCCGCCAGGAGGGTCTTCCCCTCGTTCGTCATGTCCGCCCCGTCACCGCTGCTGCTGACCGAGGTGCCGACGAACTCGCTGGCGACCGTGGGCGAGTCCGGGTCGTTGAAGTCCCGCTTGAGGTCGCAGGCGTAGTTCTGGTGGCGGTCGCCGGTGATGGCCACCAGGTTGCGTACCCCGCGGTCGTGCGCGGCGCCGAGTACCGCCGCCCTGTCCGCGGCGTAGCCGTCCCACGGGTCCATCCACAGCTGCTTGCCGGGCTCCAGGCTCCAGTCGCCCTCGGCCATCGGGGCCTGGTTGCCCAGGATGTGCCAGCGCGAGCCGGACCTGCTGAAGCCGTCCAGCAGCCAGTCGCGCTGGCGGTCGCCCAGCAGGGTCCGGTCCGGGTCGAGCCGCTCGTCACAGCCGGCGACCGGCCCGAGCACACCGCAGGCCTGGGTGTCCCGGTAGCTCTTGGTGTCGATCATGGTGAGGGTCGCCAGCTTCCCGTACGACAGGCGCCGGTGCAGCCGGATGTCCGGGCCGTCCGGCATCTGGGCCCGCCGTAGCGGCAGGTTCTCGTAGAAGGCCTGGAACGCGGCGGTCTTGCGGGCGGCGAACGCCTCCGGTGACGGGTTGGGGTGGCGGCCGAGGATGACCGTGTCGCCCGCCCAGTCGTTGACCACCTCGTGGTCGTCCAGTGTCACGATCCACGGGAACCGGGCGTGCGCCTTCTGCAGCGGTGCCTCGGACTTGTAGAGCGAGTACTGGAGCCGGTACCGGGCCAGGTCGAAGGCCTCGGTACCGAACTGCGCCGGCACCTGCACCCCGCGCCGGTTGGAGTTGGTGATCTCGTACTCGTAGATGTAGTCCCCGAGGTGGACGACCATCTCGATGTCCTCGTCGGCGATGTGGTCGAACGCGGTGAAGTACCCGTCCTGCCACGCCTGGCAGGAGGCGAAGGCGAAGCTGAGGCTGCGGGGGTTGGACGTCCGCGGCGGCAGCGTCCTGGTACGGCCGGTCGGGGAGACCTGGCCGCCGGCGCGGAACCGGTAGAAGTACTCGCGGCCGGGCTGGAGCCCCTGGATCTCCGGGTGCACCGAGTGCCCGAGCTCGGGCGTCGCTACCGCCGCCCCGCTGCGCACCACGTGCCGGAAGCGCTCGTCGCGGGCCACCTCGTACTCCACCTTGACCGGCCGGTGCGGCATGCCCGCCTTGCCGTCGGGCGCGAAGGGATCGGGCGCCAGCCGCGTCCACAGCACGACGCCGTCCGGCAGCGGATCGCCCGAGGCGACCCCGAGCCTGAACAGGTCGCGGCTCTCCGCGAAGGCGCGGGCGCCGGACGCGCCCCAGGCGCCGGTACCGACCACCATCGCGGTGGCCGTCGCCCCGCCGAAGCCGAGGAACCCGCGCCGGGACATCCGCGACGCACCAACTGGACCCATGGGGCCTCCTGACCTTGATCGACCGGCCGCCAGCAAACCATCACGGAGGAGTCGCCGTCGATAAGCAGAGCGTGATCATCACACATCTGTTTGTGATCTGCACAGAGGAAGACGTTATAAAAGTCATGATCTTCCCATCGATGCGGCACGACCCACATGCGCCGTCACAGCCGGTCGCCTTCACGATCGGTACGGGGAGGCGGGCTGAGCCGACCGGTGCGTTCAGGGGTGGGCGAGGTTGCGTTCGATCGCCTGGCGGGCCAGTTCCAGGACGGCGGCGCGGCCGGGAGGCGGCGGTGCCGGCGCGCGGGCGGGGGTGCTGATCGCGGGTGCGTCGGGGGCCTGGGCGGCCGCGGCGTCGATCAGTGCGGCCGGAGCTCCGTCGCCGAGTCGGCGAAGGAGGTCGGCGAGGTTGCGCAGGGTGGCCCACAGGTGGGTCCAGTTGCCGCTGCGGGCGAAGTAGTCGATGACGTCGCGGTAGCCGCCCAGCGCCTCGTGGACGCGGCCCGCGGTGGCGCGGACGGACAGGAGCCCGACGGTGGCGACGCCGACGAGGAAGGTCGCGCCCGAGTCGCGGGCCAGGTCGATGGCGCGGAGGTAGTGGCGCTCGGCGGCGTCGCCGTGGCCCGCCAGGTTCTCGATCTCACCGGCGACGTAGGCGCCCCACGAGTGCATCGTGGGCGACACCGCGCCGGTGAGGCCCTGGTCGTTCAGGGTCCGCGCGGCGTCCAGGTCGCCCGCGTAGGCCGTCGCGAGGGCGGCGATGCCGAGGTTCTCCCGGTGTGGGCCGGTGAGGACGGCGGCGGTCAGGGAGTGCTCGACCACCTCGCCGTAGGCGCCGCGGGCGAGGGCGGCCACCGACAGCACCATGAGGCAGGACGATGATCCGTCCTTGTCGGTCGCCATCGCCAGTCCGGTACGGGCGAGCCGGTCGGCTTGGCGGTGGTCGCCGCGGTGGTACGCGGCCTCCGCCGCGGTTCCGAGCACGGCGGCGGCACGAGGGTGGCCGGCGAGCGCCGGGTCGCCGGCCAGTTCTTCCGCCCAGTCCCGCAGCTCGATCAGGTCGCGGTAGGCGACCGCCTGGTAGAGCGCGATGACCATCGCCGCGGCGTCGTCCAGGGACTCCTGGCCGCGCGCCGACCGCCAGGCGGCGCGCAGGTTCGGCAGCTCGCGGCGCAGGACGGCGTCGGCCTCGGGCTCGCGCTCGGTGGTCATGGTGGCGCCGATCCATCCGGTCAGCTCGACCGCCCAGGCGAGCAGGTGCCGGGCGGAGGCCTTCTCCTCGCCGGCGGCCGCGAGCCGATCCAAAGCGAAAGCCCGCAGCGTCGCCAGCATGCGGTACCGGGCGGCTCCCTCGAACGAGGCGTCGATCATGGACGCGTCGACCAGGCGGGCCAGCACGCTGCCGGGATCGCTCTCCAGGCCCAGGCCGGCGGCGAGCCGTTCGGCGGTGTCGAGGTCGACCCCGTCCGGGAAGACCGACAGGTGCCGGAACAGCCGCCGCTCGTCCTCGGTGAGGAGCCGGTACGACCATTCGATGGTCGCGCGCAGGGTCCGGTGCCGGGAATCGGCGCTGGGCCTGCCATCGCCGAGCAGGTCGAGAGAGCGGTCGAGGCGGTCGCGCAGGTCGGCGATGGAGAACGTGGACAGCCGGCCGGCCGCGAGTTCGATGGCCAGCGGCATCCCGTCGAGGCGCCGCACGATGTCGGCGACCGTACGCGGGTCCGCCGGCGAGCCGGGGCGTACGCGGCGGGCCCGGTCGAGGAAGAGCGCCACGGACGGAGCCTGCGAGGGGTCCTGATCGGGACGGGGCAGCGGGAGCGGTGCCAGCCGTGAGACGTGTTCGGCGGCCAAGCCGAGGGGTTCGCGGCTGGTGGCCAGCAGGGAGATGCCGGGACAGGCGGAGAGGATGACGTCCACGGCGTCCCGGACGCCGTCGAGCAGGTGCTCGCAGTTGTCGATCAGGAGGAGTCCGGGGCGGTCGCCGAGAACGGCGACGCAGGCGGAGAGGACGTCGCCCTGGTCCACCCTGAGGTTGAGAGCGGCCGCGAGCGCGTGCGGGATGGCGGCGGGATCGGTGACCGGTGCGAGCAGCAGCACCGTCGCCGTATCGCTCTGCCGCGCGATCTCGACGGCGACCCTGGTCTTGCCGACGCCGCCGGGGCCGACGATCGTGACCAGGCGTTCGGCCGCCAGCAGCCGGTGCTGGGCCGCGACCTGCGACTCGCGGCCGATCAGCCGGGTCGCCGGGCGGGCGGGCTCCTCGGTACGGGGCGGCGCCGGCCCGCTGAGGATGTCACGCTCGGTCTCGTTCAGCGCGGGAGAGGGATCCAGGCCGGTCTCGTCGGCCAGCCGGCGCCGATGGTCGCGTCCGACGCGCAGCGCCTCGGGTGCTTGGCCGGTCGCCGCCAGCGCCCGCATGTGCAGGAGGATCGCGGGCTCCCGCAGCGGGTCGGCGGCCGATGACGCGGCGGCCAGGCCCAGGATCGCGCCGGCCTGTCCTGCGGCGACGGCGGCGCTGATCAGCGCGTCGGTCACCTCGCGGCGCAGGTGCGCGTAGTCCTCGATCGCGGCGGCGATGGGCGCGATCTCGGTGAGGTCGGCGAGAACCGGCCCTCGCCATAACCCGTGCGCCTCCTGTAGGAGGGGAAACGCGTCGGCGGGTCGGTGCCGTGCGGTGGCGAGCAACGCTCGCGCCTGGGCCACGTCCAGTTCGTCGCGTTCGAGTGCGAGCCGGTAGCCGTCGTGGCGCGTCTCGAGGCGGGCCGCCGCCGGACCGAAGTGCCCGCGCAGCCGGGACACGTGATTGTGCAGGGCCTGGCGTCCCGATTCGGGCACTTCCGACGGCCACAGCGCGTCCACGAGGCGGTCGGCCGTCACGGTCCGGCCTTCGGCGAGTGCGAGCAGGGCGAGCACCGCGCGCCGCTTCGGGCCCGGTACGTCCACTGGGGCGCCGTCGATGAGAAGCCGTAACGGCCCGAGAACCTCCAGCCGAACCGGTGGCGTCACGTGCTCGACTGCCATGGCACCCCCAGGTGCGACCGTCCGCGACAAGGGTCGGGCTCGGCCTGTTAGCACGAAGATAGCCCGTGCGAGGGGCGTGACAGGGCGCGCGCCGACCCTTCTGTTGTGACCGGCATGGGCCGGTCCGGCAGGAAGGGGACCACAGATGGACCACGAAAAGGTGAACGCGTTCATGGGCCAGGTCACGCTCGATCTGGGGGCGACCGACGCCGCCGGCTCGGTCGTGATCGGCCACCGGCTGGGGCTCTACCGCTCGCTGGCGACGGGGCCCGCGACGCCCGCGGAGTTCGCCGAACGCACCGGATGCCACCAGCGGTACCTCACCGAGTGGCTGCGCGGGCAGGCCGCCGGCGGGTACGTCACCTACGAGCCGGAGAGCGGGCGGTTCTCGCTGACGGAGGAGCAGGCGTTCTGCCTGGCCGACCCGAACGGCCCCAACGTCCCGGCGGCGTTCCTCACCACGCTCGGCGCGCTGCGGGCCGAGCCGAGGATCACCGAGGCGTTCCGTACCGGTGCCGGCGTCGGCTGGCACGAGCACCACGAGGACGTCTTCGTCGGGTGCGACGCGTTCTTCCGGCCCGGCTACGCGGCCGAGCTGGTGCCGACCTGGATCCCGGCGCTGGAGGGTGTCGACGCGAAGCTGGCCGCCGGGGCCCGGGTCGCCGACATCGGCTGCGGGCTGGGGTCGTCGTCGACGCTCATCGCCGAGGCGTACCCGAACACCACGGTCACCGGCTCCGACTACCACGACGACTCGATCGCGCTCGCGCGCAAGCGGGCCGCCGAGGCCGGGCTCACCGACCGGGTCGGCTTCGAGGTGGCCACCGCGCAGACCTTCTCCGGGACGGGCTACGACCTGGTGACGATGTTCGACTGCCTGCACGACATGGGCGACCCGCTCGCGGCCGCCCGGCGGGTACGGGAGGCGCTGGCCCCGGACGGGACGTGGCTGCTGGTGGAGCCGTTCGCCTCCGACAAGGTCGAGGAGAACCTCAACCCGGTGGGGCGGCTGTACTACAGCGCCTCCACGCTCCTCTGCGTGCCCAACGCCCTCTCCCAGCCGGGCGGCCACGCGCTGGGGGCGCAGGCCGGTGCGGCGGCGGTCCGCGAGGTGGTCACGCAGGCGGGCTTCACCCGGTTCCGACGGGCCGCGCAGACCCCGTTCAACGCGGTCTACGAGATCCGGCCGTAAGGCGGCGGGCGGCGGTCGCGGCCTGCCCGTGACCGCCGCCCGGCACGTCCCGCCGCTCCTTTGGGACTTTCTTGGTCAACCGGCCACGTGATCGTTTACTCCGGCGGCCCTAGCGTGGCAGCAGGCCCGAGGGGAGGTGGACGCATGCCCGAGGTGACGTCGTACGCGCCGGGATCGCCCAGTCTGATGGAACTCAGCAGTCCCGACGTCGAGGCGTCGAAGGTCTTCTACCGCGGGCTGTTCGGCTGGGAGTTCTACACCGTCGCCGATCCGCGGCTGGGCGAGTTCATCATGTTCACGCTGGGCGGGACGGCGGGTCCCGAGACGGCGGGGCTGGCGGCACTGGCCGACGACACGATGCCGCCCACGTGGACGTGCTACTTCACCGTCACCGACATCGCGTCGGCGGTCGCGGCGGTCCGCGAGGCGGGCGGGACGGTGTTCGCCGACGGGACCGATGTCGCCCATCTGGGACGGATGGCGCTCGTCGCCGACTCGCAGGGGGCGGGGTTCGGGCTCTGGCAGCAGTACACCTTCCCCGGCGCGGCGCTGGTCGACGAGCCGGGCGCGATGTCCTGGGCCGAGCTGACCTGCCCGGACATCGAGGCGGCCGCCGCCTTCTACAGTCATGTGCTCGGCTGGGAGGGTCTGGAGGACCTCCGCGGCGTGGAGGGCCGGACCTACCTCGGCTGGCGGATCGGCGGCCGGCCCGTCGCCGGTGTGGTGCCGCCGGAAAGGCGCCTGCTGAAGCCCGGCACGGCGCACTGGATGCCGTTCTTCGGCGTCACCGACTGCGACGCCTCGGCCAACGAAGCCGAACGGCTGGGCGCCAACGTGCTGCTGAAATGCGCCGATACGCCGCACGGCCGGTTCGCGATGATCTGCGATCCGACCTCGGCGCTGCTGGCCGTCCTGCACCCGGCGCGCCCGCTGGTCGGCTGAGGTCCGCTCGGGCGTTCGGCGGTCCGGCGGTCCGGGCCGTTCGGCGGTTCGAGCGTTCGGGCATTCGACTGCGTCGCCGCTAACCCGACCCGTCGAAGAGGCTGCCGGGGCGCTCGCCGCGAGTGGTGGGGGCGGGGGGCGGGGGCTCGGCCTGGTAGGACCGGCGGCGGTTCTTCGTGAGGTCCTCTTCGGGCGGGTTGACCGCGATGATGAGCAGCAGCAGCAGCGCGACCAGGCTGATCCCGACGATCAGCGGCCCGATCAGCTCGGCCACCTGGGCACCGCCGACGGCGGCCACCGCCGGGTCCGGGTGCACGTGGACGGCGAACATCCCGGTGTAGTGCATCCCGGTCACCGCCACGCCCATGATCGCCGAGGCGGCCGTGATCGCCAGGAGCCCGCGCGCGTGGACCGCGAACCAGAGCGCGGCGGTCGCCGCGGCCAGGGCGATCGCCACCGACGCGGTGACGGTCAGCGGCGCGTAGTCGATATGTCCGGGCATGTTCATCGCGGACATGCCGAGATAGTGCATGGCGGCGACGCCGGCCCCGGTGAGCAGCCCGCCGCCCAGCAGCGCGCTCAGCCGGAATCCGCCGTACGCCACGATGAACAGGCCCGTTCCGACGACCACGACCGAGACCAGGGCGCTGAGCAGGGTGAGCGGGACGTCGTAGCGGATCTGCATCCCGCTGACCCGGAACCCCAGCATGGCGATGAAGTGCATCACCCAGATCCCGGTGCCGCCGATCGCCAGTGCGGCCACCGCCAGCCACTTGGCCCGCGAGCGCCCCTCGGCCTCCCTGGCCCGGGTCATGCACAGCAGCCCGAGCAGGGAGCCCATGCAGGACATCACGTAGGCGAGGACCGGTGTCAGCGCCCCGTACGAGAAATGATCGACGTGCCCCACGTTCGCTGTCCCCCACCATGGATCGCCTCGCCGCAGACCGACGGCATGAAACACCACATCTGACTACAGCGGTGACCCCTGGTGCATCCGTTTCGCCCGCTTCTGGCCAGACAAATCAGTACAAGGTGGTTTGGAGTCTCCCATGGTGCGTCACCAGTTGGATAGGACCGAAGTCTGCACGCCCAGCGCCAGTACTGCCTGGGCCGCCAGCCACTTGCGGGCGGGTGGATCGTGCTGGGCCGCGGTCAGGACGATCCAGGCCGCGTAGGGCACCCAAATGCGTTCCACCTCGCCTCTGGTCACGCCTGATACGTCCAGTGCGAAGACTCCCACGAGGGCGGCTCCTACCAGCCAGGCCAGGGGACGGCGGTCGGAAAGGACCGCCGGGAGAGCGTGCGCTGTGGCGGGGCCTGTGAGCAGGCCGAGTACGGCGATGTTGGCGACGACGAAGTAGGCGTAGGAGCGCTGTGCCGAACCACGGCTGACGAGATAGGTCTCTTGGGTGGCCGCCACACCGTCGAACCACCAGAAGCCGCCCAGTGTGAAGGCCATGGGGACGATGGCGGCGCAGCAGAGCAGGACCATCAGCACCCTGCGGCTTGGACGGAGCAGGATGACGACCGCCAAGGGGACCGCGAAGAGCGGCAGCAGGCCGTAGCTGAGATACGGCAGTGTGCCCAGCAGCAGCCCGCCTCCGGCCGCCGCCAGAAGCCCGGAGCGCTTGGCGGCGATGGCGACGAGAGCGGTCGCCCACGCGCCGACGCCGAGGAAGAAGGCGTCCATGGACGTGGCGATCCACAGCGTGAGCGGGGCCAGGACGAGGAACGGCAGGGCCCGGCGGGCGGTGGCCTCGCCGGCGACGCACCGGACGGTGAGCGCGATCGCGACCACCGACGAGGTCCCGGCGGCGATGATCAGCGCGGCGGACCAGCCCGTACCGCGCAGGCCGGTCTCCTCCAGCGCCCAGAGAACGAGCGTCGGCAGGGGCGGGTGGCCTCGTATGTGGGTGGTGTAGCCGCCGAGCTTCTCGGTGAACGTCCGGAGCCAGCCGTGGGGGTCGGCCCGTACGGCGTCCAGTCCGGCCGGGTATTCGGTCGGCGCGTCCAGGGGGCGGTGTAGCGAGTCCAGGCCATCGCTCAAGGCGAGCGCGACCGTCCACAACGCGGCTGCGGCCCAGGAGACCGGTAGCAAGAACCGCCAGGGCAGACGCTGGGCCAGTGGCGGCAGTACGGCCACCGCCAGAGCCGCGACACAGGCGGCGGGGAGGATCTGCCAGGTGAGCAGCCGGAAACGGGCGTGGAGTGGGGGGAGTTCGTCTTCGGTGGCGAGACCGGCTTGGCGGAGCACGTAGCCGATGAGGAACACGGCTGTGATGAGGAGTGCCCATGTGGCGACGGCGATCCGACCGCTGCGCCTACTTGCCGCCATCTGGGCGCTTTCCAAGACTCCTACGAAGCTTCCCAAGGCGAAACCAACGGCGGTGGAGGACGGCGGCCACTGCGATGAGGACGAGAACGAGAAGGAGGTTCCGTCCGTATGGGAGGGGCAGCAGGGACGCGTTGTCGGCACGTCTGCCTAGCCCGAGGGCAAGGGGGAGCGCCACCAGTGTCACCACTCCGCCGACCATCAGTGCAGCCTGTACGCGGCGCCGGTACGAGAGGGGCAGCCGTGTGGTGAGGGCGCCGATGAGCAGGACGCAGGGAACGAGCACAGCGTCGTGGACGACCGCCGCTCCCCCGAACCAGAGGGCCCAGCCGGCCGGATTGGAATCGGTCGCCGTGAGAATGCCCCACAGGCCGATGGCGATGAGCACGCCACCGGCCGTGTAGGCGGTGATGCGCGCTTTCATGCGACCACCACCCTGTGGACCCATTTCGTTTGGTCCACTCCAGGACGGTTGGGCGCGATGAGGCGGCACGGGTATCCGTGGTCGATGTCCAGCGGCGACCCGTTCAGGCCGAGGGCGAGCAGCGTCAGCGGGTCGTGCCAGTGGGGAGGGACCACCCAGGACGTTCGGTAGAGGCCGCCGGCCTCCATGGACTCGACCCGTACGCGGGAGTCTTCGGCGGCGCCTGCCATCCGGAGGACGTCGCGCAGGCGTACTCCTTCCCAGGTGGCGCTAGCGCTCCAGCCCTCGACGCAGGCGATGGGAAGGCGCACAGCGTGGGAGGAGAGTGCGTGTAGGTCGGCCAAGGACAACGACAACTCGCGGTCGACTCGACCCAGGACGTGTAGGCGCCATGACGAATCGGCTCGTGTGACACCTGCGGCGTACGCGGACTTGTTGACCGGCAATCCTTGTGGCCCGACCCCGGGTCGTCGTGGCGCAAGCACCGCGAGCTTGGCCAGAGGGGAGAACGCTTCGCCGACCGTGGTGAGCGCTACCGCTCCCCCTGCGGCGGCGACGGTCAGCAGGAATCCGCGACGCCCGATGCCGTCTTCCGGGCGGGTCATGACCGTACGGCGGACCTTGGCCCATTCGTTGGCCACATGGATGACGAGTGCGCCGATGAGGATGTACGACGTCCAGTAGTGGGCCGTCGGGAAGAAGAAAGGGAACGGGTAGTAGTACGCGATGTTGAACAGCCCGGTGACGAGCTGGAACAGGGACGCCCCGACGAGAACGAAAAGCAGTACCCGTTCCACCGCATGGCCTACGGAACGTACGGGCGGCCACTGCAGCAGCTTGGGATAGACCGTCCACAGCTTGGCCAGCAGCAAGGGGATGGTGGCCAGCCCGCCGATGACGTGCAGTCCCTGAGTGAACCGGTAGAGGTTGACCGGACGGGACGGCCAGACCATCCAGCTCGGGGGATGCTGCATGAAGTGACTGATGAGACCGGTCACGAACGCCGTACCGAACGAGACGCCCAGCCCTATCCCGAGCCAGGCCGCCACACGCTCGTCGTGCAGGCGACTCGTGAAACGTCCGTTCAGGCGACGCGTGAAACGTACGGGCGACTGCTTCAGTGACACGCGTTTCAGTGGTATAGGGCGACGAACCATCGGTCCGCCTCCTCCCAGATCTCGGTCACCGTCGCCCCGCAGCCGGTGGCGAGCACCGCCATGTCGTCGGCCGACACCCAGGCCCAGGGGAACCACTCGCCGACGGCCTGTCCGGTACGGAGCCGTACGCGTTCCGCGTGCGAGCGCGTGCCCGGCCCCATCACCTCCACCAGGACCCGGCCACCGGGTGCCAGCAGGTCGAACGCGCGGCGGAGCAGCGCGGCAGGGTCGCCGCCGATGCCGATGTTGCCGTCGGCCAGCAGGACCGTGGTCCAGATCCCGGCGCCGGGCACCCGGTCGAACACGTCCCGGCGCAGCGCGGGCCCGCCTGCGGCCACTGTGAGCGCCACCGCGTACGGGGCGATGTCGATGCCGAGGGCCAAGAGTCCGCGTTCGGTCAGCGCCACGGTGAGCCGCCCGGGGCCCGATCCCACGTCCAGGGTGGGGCCGTCGCAGCGGTCGAGCAGGGCGGAGTCCCCGGGCCGTAGCGCCATCCACTCCTCGACGGGGAGCGGACGGCGATGGCCCGTACCGTCCTCCACCTCGACCAGGTCGCCGTCGCGGCCTTCGAGGGCACGCTCGTAAAGCTCGCCGATCACGACGTCCCCACCCGTACGCGCCCCGTTACCTTCCGGGGGGCGTGGGGGGTCGTCCCCCCACAAAGACAAGCTTCGACCGCTGCGGCGAAGCGGCCGTGCGGTGCCAGTGCGGCGACCTGGGCGGCGTCGGCGGCGGTGTCCACGTCGGTGAGCGTCGGCAGCAGCGCCACGTCCAGCCCGGCGGCGCGCAGCCGGTCGAGCTGGATCCGCCCGGTGTCGGGACGCGACATCGGGACGCCGCGCAGCAGCCGGGCATCGGGACGGGCCAGCCCGAGCAGCCAGAAACCGCCGTCGGCCGCCGGGCCGAAGACCGCGCCGGCGGTTCGCAGCGCGTCGCGGGCCTGCTCCAGGAGTGCGGGCGTGACCTGCGGAGTGTCCATTCCGATCAGCACGATCGGGTGCCCGGCGTACGCGTCGTCGAAGGCGTGCGCGAGCCGTTCGTCGAGCCCGCCGCCGCGCTGCGGGATCACGCGCACGCCCGGCGGCAGCCACGGACCCGGACGCCCCCGCAGGGCCAGGGTCCGGGCTCCGGCCGGGGTCGCGGCGACGGTGGCCAGCGTGTCGGCGAGCGCCGCCTCCGCAAGCCGGGCCGCCTCCTCGGCCGTGTAGCCGGGCATCAGCCGGGTCTTCACCCGCCCCGGGACCGGCTCCTTGGCGATCACGAGCAGATCGGCCCTCACCTGGCCACCTCGGTCAGCACGCGGCGCATGTCCCGTACGGCCCGGACCGTCCCGCCGACCGTTCCGGTGACCTTGGAACGGCCCCGGCGCGGACGGTACGTGACGTCCAGTTCGGTGATCCGCCAGCCCGCCTCGGCGGCCTTCAGCACCATCTCCAGCGGGTAGCCGAAGCGGCGATCGGACAACTTCAGTGCGAGCAGGTCGGTCCGGTGTGCCGCGCGCATGGGGCCGAGGTCGTGCAGGACGGTGTCGGCACGCCGGTTGAGAGAACGCGCCAGTACGGAGTTTCCAAGACGTGCGTGTAGGGGCCAGGCACCACGACCGGACGGGCGACGCCGTCCGAGCACCAGCGCCGGCCCTTCCCCTAGGGCCGCCAGTGCGTCGACCATGCGAGGCAGTTCGCCTGGGTCCAGGGACGCGTCGGCGTCCATCACGCACACCACGTCCGAGGCCGCCGCCAGCAGTCCGGCATGGCACGCGGCTCCGAAACCGCGCTGCGAAGCCTCGACGACATGCGCGCCATGGCGGGAGGCGATGGCCGCCGAGTCATCGGTGGAGGCGTTGTCGACCACGATGGGACGGAACCCCTCGGGCATACGCGTCAACACCCAGGGCAGGGCCTCAGCCTCATTGAGGCAGGGCAGGATCACATCAACCATTGGGCCCCGCCCCTACGGTCGCGTTGGCGAACCCAGCCATCCCTTCGGCGAACGGCACCTCGGCCACGTAACCGAGTTCCCGTCGTGCCCGTTCAGGGCTCGCCACGATGTGCCGTACGTCGCCCAGCCGGTAGCCGCCGGTCACTTGGGGAGCGGGCCCGCCATAGACATCGGCCAACGCCTCCGCCATGTCGGCAATGGAACGAGGCTCCCCGCTAGCGATGTTGTACGCACGAAGCCCCGTGCCCGAGCCCGCGATCCGTTCAAGAGCCAGAACGTTGGCTCGTGCCACGTCCCGCACATGGACGAAGTCACGCCGCTGCCGCCCGTCCTCGTACACCAGTGGGGCCTCTCCACGCTCCAGTCGCGACCGGAAGAGTGCGGCCACTCCCGCATAGGGCGTGTCCAGCGGCATTCGCGGCCCGTAGACGTTGTGGTAGCGCAATGCCGCGACCGTGCCTCCGGTCATGCGCGCCCACGAGGCGGCGATGTGTTCCTGCGCCAGCTTGGTGTCGGCGTAGACGTTCCGTGGGTCGAGAGCCGTTTCCTCTCGTACGACCCCAGGCGCCATGGGCTTCCCGCACTCAGGGCATTGGGGCTCGAACCGTCCCGCCAGCAGTTCACCCTCCGTACGGGGGCCTGGCCGTACGTCCCCATGGCGTCGGCACGAGTACGCGCCCTCGCCGTACACGACCATCGAGGAAGCCAGCACGAGCCGGTCCACCCTGGCCCGCGCCATCTCGGCCAGCAGTACCGCAGTGCCCTGAACGTTCACGCCCGTATAGGCGGGCAGGTCGAAGACGTCCACACCGAGACCGACCATCGCGGCCTGGTGGCAGACCGCGTCCACGCCGCGCAGGCGGCGGGCCACGGCGTCCGGGTCCCGGACGTCTCCGGCGTCCGCGCCCGGCCGCAGATCGAGCCCGCGCACCTCGTGCCCCGAAGCCGTCAAGGCCTCGGCGATGTGCGAACCGATGAATCCGGCCGAGCCGGTGAGCAGCACTCGCATGCGACCGACCGTAAGTCGCGAAACGTGCCCGGACATCGCTTGAGCGCACCCTGTAGGCACCTCGTAAGATTTGGCCGATGACCTCCGTACCCGGCCTGCCGGACGAGGCGTACCGGCATGACGGGCAGCTCACCAAGCGTGAGGTACGCGCGATCACGCTCGCCCGCCTGGCACCCGCCCCCGGCGAACTGCTGTGGGACGTCGGCGCGGGCGCGGGCAGCATCGCGATCGAATGGATGCGCGCCCATCCGGAATGCCGGGCCATCGCCGTCGAGGACCGTCCGGAACGCGCGGACCGCATCGCGGCCAACGCCACCGCACTCGATGTGGTGCACCTGAACGTCGTCATCGGCCAGGCCCCGGCCGTGCTCGCCGGTCTCGACTCCCCCGACGCGATCTTCATCGGCGGCGGCCTCACCGCGCCCGGCATGGTCGAGACCTGCTGGAACGCGCTGCGCCCCGGCGGCCGGCTGGTGGCCAACACGGTGACCGTCGAGGGCGAACGGGTCGTTCTCGACGCGCATCAGCGGCTGGGCGGCGACCTGACCCGGATCGCGATCGACCGCGCCGCCCCCCTAGGCGGCTTCACAGCCTGGCGCCCCCAAATCCCCGTGACCCAATGGACCCACGTCCGTTGACTCGTGGCGTGTTCGCCGTTCCGCACCCCGGAAAAGGGCGAACACGCCACGAGTCAACCGGGGGTGGGGTGGGGGGCGCGGCCTACGATCGTGCCGGAGCGGTCGATGACCACGATGTCGACCTCGACGGGGGCACCGCGCAGGACGTCCAGTGCGACGGTACGGGCGCGTGCGGCGACGAGGTCGCCCAGGGGGAGTCCGGCTTCGGCGCAGATCTGCAGGGCCTCCAGAGCTGTGCCGGCGGCACGCACCCGCTCCGCCGTCTCCGGGTCCCCGTCGATCAGGCCCGCGAGTAAGGCGAAGTCGACCTGCGAGCGCTTGGAGTGCAGGTCGAGATGGCCGGCCGCCAGCTTGGCGAGCTTGCCGATGCCGCCGGCGATGGTGAGCCGGGGGACCGGATGGCGGCGCACGTACTTGAGCACCGCGCCCGCGAAGTCGCCCATGTCCAGCAGCGCGTCCATCGGCAGTCCGTACAGCTCGGCGACGGTCTTCTCGGACGTGCTGCCGGTGGCGCCCGCGACATGCGTGCGCCCTGCGGCGCGGGCGACGTCCACGCCTCGGCGGATGCTGTCGATCCAGGCCGAGCAGGAGTACGGGACAACGACGCCGGTCGTCCCGAGGATCGACAGGCCGCCGAGGATGCCGAGCCGCGGGTTCCAGGTCCGGCGGGCCAGCTCCTCGCCGCCGTCCACGGAGATCTCCACGACGGTGTCGGCGTCCCCGAGCACCTCGCGCATCATCCGGCGGGGCACCGGGTTGATCGCCGGCTCGCCGACGTCCAGCGGCAGGCCGGGCTTGGTGACGGTGCCGACGCCCGGCCCGGCGCGAAACACCACGCCCGTGCCCGGAGCACCGTGCCGTACGGTCGCGCGGACCAGCGCGCCGTGCGTGACGTCGGGGTCGTCGCCGGCGTCCTTGACGATCCCGGCGGTGGCGGCGCCGTCCGCCAGTTCCTCGACGGCCAGCGCGAACGCGGGGCGCTGCCCGCGCGGCAGGACGATCTCGACCGGGTCCGGGAACGTGCCGGTCAGCAGCGCACCGTAGGCGGCCTTGGTCGCCGCGGTCGCGCAGGCGCCGGTGGTCCACCCGTACCGAAGAGAGCTCACCGCCCTACCATGCACCCCGTGCGCGTACTGCTGCTGAGCGGCACCGGCGAAGCGCGGCGGCTGGCCGGGCTGCTCGCCGATCGGCCCGGGTTCGAGGTCGTCAGCTCGCTGGCGGGCGCGGTCGCCGAGCCGGCGGAACGAGCCGGGACGACGCGGACCGGCGGCTTCGGCGGCCCGGACGGGCTCGCCGCCTGGCTGGCCGCCGAACGGATCGGCGCGGTCGTCGATGCCACGCACCCGTTCGCGGCGGCCATCACCGCATCGGCCGTGACCGCGACGCAACTCGCGGGCGTGCCGCTGCTGCTCCTCAGGCGGCCGGGCTGGACGGAAGGCCCCGGCGACGATTGGCGGCGCGTCCCCTCTCTGGCGGACGCGGCGCGCGCGCTTCCCGGTGAACGCGTCTTCCTCACCATCGGACGCAAGGACCTGGCGCCCTTCGCACAGGACGATCGCCGCTGGTTTCTCGTTCGGTCGGTCGATCCGCCGGAGCCGCCGATGCCGCCGCGCGTACGGGTCGTTCTGGCGCGCGGCCCGTTCACCGTTCAGAACGAGCTGGCGCTGATGCGCGAGCACGCCGTGGACGTGCTCGTCACCAAGGACAGCGGCGGTTCGATGACGGCGGCCAAACTCACCGCCGCCCGCCGCCTCGGGCTCCCCGTGGTGATGGTCGACCGGCCGCCCGTACCGGACGTTCCCACGGTGGACGGCGTCGCTGAGGCGCTGTCCTGGCTGGCGGCCCTGGAACGGGCCTGAACGGCTCTGAAGCGGGCCTGAAGCGGGCCGGACAGAGAAAAGGAACGATCCAGATATAACGCCCTTTTCACCATTAGTACCGGCAAGCCCGGCGCTCTACCGCAAACCCGGTCGAAGGTGTATGACTTACGCACGCTGCTCCCTCTCACGATTCGGCGAAATGAGGACGGCCGTGAGCGGACCCCATCACCTGGGCGGATCCGGGGACATGGGCACCAGGAACACCGGGGGCTTCGGGATCTCCCCCGGCGGTGACGGACGGCGATCGGCAGGGCGCGTCCGGGGCAGGGCCGCGTTCCTCGGGCCGCTGGCCGGGGCCGTCGCGCTGGCCACGCTGCTCGGCATCGGCGTGTACGCGTTCGCCATCAGCGGCGGCAGCTGCTCGGGCGAGGGGACGATCACGCTGGACGTCGCCGTCGCGCCCGGCATCGAGCCGGCGGTCATGAAGGCCGCGAAGCGGTTCAACTCCGGCCGCAACCCGGTGCGCGACAGCGCGGCCGCCACGCCCACCCCGGGCCTGCAGCAGCGCATCGGACGGGGCGGCGGGCGCTGCACCAAGGCGGTGGTCCGCAAGGCCGATCCGGGCGCGATGGCGGCGCTGCTGGCGGGGCAGGGCGTCCCCGGGCGGACCGACCGCAAGCCGGACGTGTGGATCCCCGACTCCTCCCTCTGGACCGCGATGGCCGGTCGCGGCGCCAAGCCCGCGCCGATCGAGGTCACCCGTACCTCGGTGGCGCGCAGCCCCATCGTCGTCGCGCTGCCGCGCACGCTGGCCGCGGGGCTCAAGGCCAGGGGCGTCACGGCCGCGCCGTCCTGGGACAACCTGCTCCAGGCCGCCGGGGGCACCGCCGGCGGGGCCGTGACCAAGAACCAGATGATCCCGCCCGGCTCGGTCCGGCTGCTGGTCCCCGATCCGGCCCGCGACGCCAGCGGGATGACCGCGCTGGTGATCACCGACATCCTGCTCGCCAACGACCCCAACAAGGGCTCGATCTTCACCGGCATCGTCCGGACCGTACGGGAGAGCACGCAGCCGAGCGTCCAGGCGCAGTTCGCGCAGTTCAAGCCGCAGCGGACGGGCAAGCGGCCGATCGCGATCGCCGCCGAGCAGGCCGTGTGGGCGTTCAACCGGACCGGTCCGGCCGAGCCGGCCGTCGCGCTCTACCCGCAGGAGGGCACGCTCTCGCTCGACCATCCGGTCGCGATCACCACCGCCGATCCCGGCCGGCGGGCCGCGGCGCGGCTGGTGGAACGGGCACTGGCCACCGAGGCGACCCGCGCCGACGTGCGCGAACTGGGCTTCCGCTCGCCCGACGGGAAGGCGCCCGGCACGTTCGGTGAGGCGAGCGGGGTGAGCCCGCAGCGCCCGCGCGACCTGCCCGCTCCCAAGCCGGCCACCACCCGGCAGGTCATGCAGGCCTGGTCGAAGCTGTCGCTCGGCATCCGGATGCTCACGCTGATCGACATCTCCGGCACGATGACCGAGCCCATCGCCCCCGGGACGACCCGGCTGCAGGCCACCGCGCGGACCGCGCAGGGCGGGCTGAGCATGATGGCCAACGACACCGAGCTGGGCGTCTGGGCGTTCTCCACGAAGCTGCGCGGTGACCAGGACTGGCGCGAACTGGTCGAGCTCGGCCCGCTCGGCGAGCGGATCGGCTCGGCCACCCGGCGCCAGCTCGCGCTGTCCGCGCTCGGCGCGGTCCGTCCCAAGCCGACCGGCGACACCGGCCTGTTCGAGACGCTGACGGCCGCGTACCGGGAGATGACCAAGACCTACAAGCCCGAGTTCGGCAACACCGTGCTGCTGTTCACCGACGGCAAGGGCAACGACGACCCCGGCGGGCCGTCGCTGGGCGAGACGCTGGCGGAGCTGCGCGAGATCACCGATCCGGAGCGGCCGGTGCAGATCATCATGATCGGCGTGGGCCGGGACGTGGACACCCGCGAGCTGCGCCGGATCGCCGGCGCCACCCCGGGCGGGGTGTACGTCGCCGAGTCGCCGGACCAGATCGTGAAGATCTTCCTGCAGGCGCTGTCGAACCGCATCGGCGACTGACAACAGGCGAAACCGGGCGAAATCCGCCGACCGCCTGCCGCGACGGGTGATTACACCGATGTGCGCCACGGCACCCCGCTCCAACAATTGCGGCACGTCGATCCCCGTGGGGGCGGCGCCGCATCCCAGTTGATCCGTCGGCGCGGCCTCCCCTACCCCGAACAGGAGTGCGTCGACATGCATCCCCGGAACACCCCTTCTGAAGACGCCCCGTCCCTCACGACCGGGCAGTACCTCAGAGCCGGGCAGCGCCACCCCCGCGCACGCGGCGGCAGGGTCGCGACCAAGGCCGCCCTCGCGCTCGCCCTGGCCGGCGGCACCATCGCCGTCGCGCCGGCCGTCCAGGCCGCTCCGGCCGCGCCGGCGACCGCACGGGTCGCCGCGAACCCGTACGAGCGCGGCCCGGCACCGACCGAGTCCAGCATCGAGGCGGCGCGCGGCCCGTACTCGACGTCCCAGACCTCCGTCTCCTCGCTCAGCGTCACCGGCTTCGGCGGCGGAACGATCTACTACCCGACCAGCACCAGCGACGGCACGTTCGGTGCCATCGCGGTCGCGCCCGGCTTCACCGCCGCGCAGTCCAGCATGTCCTGGTACGGTCCGCGGCTGGCCTCGCAGGGCTTCGTCGTCTTCACCATCGACACCAACTCGCGCTACGACCAGCCCAGCAGCCGCGCCGACCAGCTCGGGGCCGCACTGGACTACCTGACCCAGCGCAGCTCGGTGCGGACCAGGATCGACGCGACCCGGCTCGGCGCGATGGGCCACTCGATGGGCGGCGGTGGAACGATCGAGCTCGCCCAGGACCGGCCCGCCCTGCAGGCCGCGATCCCGCTCACCCCGTGGCACCTGACCAAGAACTGGTCCAGGGTCCAGGTCCCGACCATGGTCATCGGTGCCGAGAACGACTCGGTGGCATCCGTCGGCTCCCACTCCGAGCCGTTCTACAACAGCATCCCGGCGTCCTCGGAGAAGGCCTACCTGGAGCTGGACGGCGCCAGCCACTTCGCGCCGAACACCTCCAACACCACGATCGCCAAGTACAGCATCTCGTGGCTCAAGCGCTTCATCGACAACGACACCCGCTACGAGCAGTTCCTCTGCCCGAAGCCGAACGACCGTGAGATCTCCGAGTACCGGGACACCTGCCCGCACGCGTAGTTCTCAGCAGCAGTCCGTAGTTCTCAGCAGTTCAAGACCCGATGGCGGCCGCGCGCGCGGCCGCCATCGGCGCGTTCCGGGCATCCGCACGTACGAGCACAGGCACACGAGCACCGGCATGTACGAGCACCCGCGCGCACGAACAGAGGCAGCACGAAGGCCCGCGGGCTTCCCGTCCCCTTCTTCTGGGACGAGAGCCTGCGGGCCTTGGTGACTCAGCAGGTGATCCAGCCGGTGGCTCAGCCGTCGGAGCCGGGGCCCGGTCCTGGAATGGTGTCGAGCAGCCGGACCGCGCTCAGCGCGAGCACCACCTCGGTGAGGTCGCCCGGCTTGGCCAGCAGCCGCCCGGTGAGCTGCTCGATCCGGCGCAGCCGGTTGAGCACGGTGTTGTGGTGGCAGTACAGCCGGGCCGCCGCGCGGGCCGCCGAGCCGTCGCACTCCAGCCAGACGGCCAGCGTCGACAGCAGGACGTCCCGGTAGGCCGGGTCGATCTCGTACAGGGGACCCAGCACGGCACGGCCCAGCCGGCCCGCCAGCCGCGGCTGCGAGACCACCAGCGCGCCCGGCAGCCGCCGGTCGAGCAGCGCGATCTCGGGCTCCTCGGACCAGCAGGTGCGCAGCGCCAGCTCGGCCAGCCACCGGGCCGTGCCCAGCTCTGCCAGCGTGCACACGACCGGGCTGACCCCAGCGTGCGCACGTACGTGCGGCCGCAGCGTCTCGATCAGCTCGTCCAGGTCGGCGGTGCCCAGCGCGACCAGCGCGACCTGGGTGTCCGCCCGCATCCGCCAGATGAAACGCACCGAGCCGGACGCCGTCAGGCCGTCGCCGCCGCCGTCGATCAGGGCACCGCCGGCGCCACCGGGACGGTCGGGCATCTCGGACTGGCCGAGCACCACCACCGCGTACCGGCCCTGCTCGGGCAGCCCCAGCACCTCGTTGGCGGTGGCGAGCAGCCCGCCGTCGACGCCGTGCCCTTCGAGCAGCGCGTCGACGACCGCCTGCATCCGCTCCTCGCTGCGGCGCAGCAGGTCGTACTCGGTGCGGTGGTACGCGGCGGCGGCCGTGCTCGACTGCTCGTCGATCGTGTACCAGGTCCGGGTCGCGTGCCTGACCAGCGTCGGCACGTGCTCGGGCTCGTCCTGGGCGACCGCCTCGACGACGGCCTCCCAGAACACCATGCCCGCCAGCCGGTACGACCGCAGCAGCTGGTCGAGCGGCTGGCCCTGCTCGGCCCGGCGCCGGCCGAGCCGTTCGGCCCACTCCAGGTCCGTCCGGCCGCGGCCGGGATCCAGGATCGCCTCCATGCCGTGGCCGAGCCCGACATGGCAGACCTGCCAGAGGTCGTCGCGCAGCCCGGACGGGCGCTCCCAGTCCTCGCCACGCAAGATCTCCGCCACCAGCCGGTCCGCCATGTCGGGCAGCCGGTCGGAGAGCCGGGCGACGGCCTTTCGCAGGATCGCGGTTCCGCTCCGGTCCGAAGACGTCGTCATGATCGCCACACGCATCCTCCACCCCAAGGGTGGCGCCATGGTGCCACCGAGGTGCGGGATGTGGCCAGACGCGTACCGCTCACAACGCCCGGATTGTTGCCGCTCACAATCCGGGGCACCGCCCGTTGCGTCGCCTCCCTCAATTAGAACGTCGCTCTAGACCGGCCTCCGGGACACGTGCTGATGTTTGGCTCCCCCGACTCCCCAGCGGGGCCAGAGGAGGCACAAGGTGCGCGTTCAGCGACGCGGGCGCGGGAGGACTTCCGGATGAGTCCACCGGCATTGACCGTGACCGATCTGACGGTCGACTACGGCCCCGTCCGGGCCCTTCGGGAGGTCTCCCTCCTGGTCCCCGAAGCCGGCTTCGTCGCCGTCCTCGGCGGCAACGGGGCCGGCAAGTCCACGCTGCTGCGCGCCGTCTCCGGCGTGCTGTCGTACCACGGCGGCACCGTACGGTCCGGTGCCGTCTCGGCCGGCGGCACGACCCTGACCGGCCGCCGCGCGGACCAGATCGTCGGGCGCGGCGTCGTCCAGGTCCCCGAGGGCCGCGAGGTCTTCGCCCGGATGTCGGTCGGCGACAACCTGCGCGCGGGCGCCCTCGGCGCCCGCGACCGCAAGTCGGTCGCGGCGGCCCGCGAGCGCGTGCTGCGGCTGTTCCCGGTGCTGGCCGAGCGCGAGAAGCAGCGCGCCGGCCTGCTGTCGGGCGGCGAGCAGCAGATGCTGGCGATCGGCCGCGCGCTGATGGCCGAGCCCAGCCTGCTGCTGCTGGACGAGCCGTCCCTCGGCCTGGCCCCGATCATGATCGGCCGGATCGCCGAGACGATCCGCGCGATCAACGGCGAGGGCATCGCGGTACTGCTGATCGAGCAGAACGCGGCGCTGGCGCTCGAGCTGGCCTCGTACGCCTACGTCCTGGAGGTCGGCGCGGTCGCGCTGGAGGGCTCCGCGAGCGAGCTGGCGTCGTCCCCCGAGATCCGGGACCGCTACCTCGGCATCTCCGAGGAGGCCACCGAGGACGAGATCGCGGCGGCCGGCCCCGTGCGCACGCTCACGAGGTGGACCGGATGAACGTCGCCCAGTCCAACGGGCAGCGGTCGGCGGCCGAAGAGTCCGGCCGGCCCGCCGTCCCCGAGCTGGTGGTGCGGGGGCTGACCGTACGGTTCGCCGGCCTCACCGCGCTCGACGAGGTGGACTTCACCGTCGCGCCCGGCAGCCTGCACGCGTTGATCGGACCCAACGGGGCGGGCAAGTCGACCTGCTTCAACGTGCTGTCGGGCGTGTACCGCGCCACAGCCGGAAGCGTCCGGCTCGGCCGCTCCGAACTGACCTCGCTCAGCCCGCACCGCATCGCCGGGCTCGGCGTGGCCCGCACGTTCCAGAACATCGCGCTGTCGCAGCGGCTGAGCATCGCCGACAACCTCATGCTCGGCCGGCACCGGCTCACCCGGACCGGCTTCGTGTCGGCCGGACTGCGGCTGCCGCACGGGCGCCGCGAGGAGCGGCGGCACCGCGAGCGGGTCCGGGAGATCGCCGAGTTCGTCGGCATCGCCGAGCACCTGGCCACCCCGGCCGGGCTGCTCCCGTACGGCGTGCAGAAGCGCGTCGAGCTGGCCCGCGCGCTGTGCCTGGAGCCCAGGCTGCTGCTGCTGGACGAGCCGGTCGCCGGGATGAACGGCGGCGAGCGCCGGCAGATGGCGGCGCTGCTGCGCCAGGTCAGGACGGGCCTCGGGCTGTCGATCCTGCTGGTCGAGCACGACATGGACATGGTCGCGCGGCTGGCCGACGAGGTGACGGTGCTCGACTTCGGCAAGCGCATCGCCGGCGGCCCGCCCGCCCAGATCCAGCGCGACCCCGAGGTCATCCGCGCCTACCTCGGCACGGGCACCGGCGACCCGAGCCTGACCCCGTCCCCGACCACCAACCACGAGCAAGGGGGGACACAACCGTGACGGCATTTGCCGAGGTCCTGGTCAACGGACTTTCCAGCGGGGCCGTCTACGCGCTCATCGCGCTGGGCTTTGTGATCATCTTCAAGGCCACCGAGGTCATCAACTTCGCGCAGCCGTCGCTGCTGCTGGCCGGCGGCTACGTGATCGCCGAATTCCACGACGACATCGGCTTCCCCGCCGCGCTGCTGGCGGGCATCGCCACCACCGCGGTGCTGGCGGCGCTGGTGGAGATCCTGATCCTGCGCCGGCTCAAGGCCAGCGCGGCGGGCGGGCACTCCACGCTCAGCATCGTCACGATCGGCGTCGACATCATCCTCACCGTCGAGCTGACCCGCCGGATCGGCACCCGGGTGCTGCCGCTCGGCGACCCGTGGGGCAACAAGGTCGTGGAGATCGGCGGCGTCACGATCGCGCAGACCCGGCTGGCGGCCATCGCCATCGCGTTCGTCGCGATCACCGCGTTCCTGCTGGCCTTCAAGTACACCTCCTGGGGTGTGGCGATGCGGGCCACCGCCGAGCGGCGCGAGACCGCGGCGCTGATGGGCGTGCGGCTCGGCCGGGTCTCGGCGGGCGCGTGGGCGGTCGCCGGGGCGTTCGCCGCCCTCGCCGCGCTGTTCCTGTGCGTGTTCCCCACGCCCGGCCTGGACCGTACGACGTCGTACGCGGCGCTCAAGGCGCTGCCCGCCGCGGTGATCGGCGGGATCGACTCCACCACCGGCGCCCTGGTCGGCGGGCTGCTGATCGGGATCACCGAGTCCGCCGTGGTGGGCTACCAGAACGACTTCGCGATCCTCGGCGGCGGCTTCGCCGACGTCGCCCCGTACCTGCTCATGACGCTGGTGCTGCTGGCACGGCCCGCCGGGCTGTTCGGAACGCGGGAGGCCGCCCGTGTCTGAGAAGCCTGTGTCCGACAAGCCCGTGTTCGAGAAGCCCGTGGACGACGTGCCCGTGGACGACAGGCCCGTGGTCGACGCGCAGGCACCTGAGCCGCCGGCGCCTGCCCAGCCGGCACCGAAGCGCACGCGGTTCGGGCCGCCGGCGATCCTGCTGGGCGCCGGACTCGCCGGCCTGCTGGTGCTGCCGTTCTACGCCGACTCGTTCTGGCTGCAGGCCGGGCTGTTCGCGATGTCGGCCGCCGTCGGCGCCATCGGCCTGAACGTGCTCACCGGCGCGGCCGGCCAGCTGTCCATCGGGCACGCGTTCTTCCTCGCGATCGGCGCGTACTCCTACGTCTGGCTGGCGGCCGAGCCGGAGAAGGTGTCCGGCCACGAGCTGACCGGCATGGGCCTGCCCACCTGGCTCGCCGCGCTGGCGGCGGTCGTGGTGGCCGGGCTGGCCGGCGGGGTGTGCGCGCCGCTGGCCGGACGGCTCAAGGGCGCCTCGCTCGGCGTGGCCACGCTCGCGCTGGTCTTCATCGGCCAGCACATCCTGTTCCGCGCCGAGCCGGTGACCGGCGGCGTCAACGGCCGCGCCGTACCGCCGCTGGAGCTGTTCGGCATCCGGTTCGCCGACGTCCCCGACCCGGCGCTGATCCTCGGCGTGCCGTTCGGTGCCCTGGAACGGCTCTGGTACCTCGGGCTGGCCGTGCTGGTCGTGGCCGCCTGGTTCGCGCGCGGAGTGCTCCGCTCCCGGCCCGGCCGCGCGCTGAACACCGTCCGCGACAACGAGATCGCGGCCGGCGCGCTGGGCGTGCCGGTCAGCCGCTTCCGGGCGTCCGCGTTCGTGCTGTCGTCGATGTACGCGGGGCTGGCCGGGGTGCTGCTGGCCCTGGTCTTCCAGCGCACCGTGCCCGACTACTTCGGGCTCGCGCTCGCCCTGGACTACCTCGCCATGATCGTCATCGGCGGGCTCGGATCGGTCGGCGGTGCCGTGCTCGGCGCGGTCTTCGTCTCCATCCTGCCCCCGCTGCTGACCCGCTACGGCGGCAGCCTCCCGCTGGTCGCCGAGCCCGGCTCGGCGTCGGGCCTGGCCCCCGCCGAGGCGGCCCGGCTGGTGTACGGCGCCGTGTTCGTGGCCGTGCTGCTCTTCCTGCCGTACGGCCTGCTCGGCCTGTTCACGCGCATCCGTCCCCGCAACCGCCACCGCACGGGCCCGCCCCGGCGCGGCGGCGCGCACGGCCCTTCCAACAGTCATGACCTCGAGGAGCGAAAAGCATGAAGCAACCGATGTACCGGCGGCGGGTCACCGCGGTCGCGGCCGCGGCCCTTTCCCTGACCGTCGCGGCCGGTGCCGCCGGCTGCAGCGGCAAGTCCACCGGTGGTGAGGGGGCCGACGGCGTCAAGGTCGGGCCCGGCGTCACCAAGGACACGATCACGCTGGCCGCGCTGACCGACATGACCGGGCCGTACGCGCCGCTCGGCAAGGGCGTCACCCAGGCCCAGAAGCTCTACTACGACCAGCTGAACGCCGCCGGCGGCATCTGCGGGCGCAAGATCGAGCTGAAGGTCAGGGACCACGGCTACGACGTGCAGAAGGCGCTGGCCGCCTACAGCGAGATCGCCCCGGGCTCGGCGGCGATCCCGCAGGTGATCGGCTCGCCGATCACGGTCGCGCTGAAGCAGCGGCTGGAGAACGACCACCTGCTCACGATCCCGCAGGCCTGGGCGCACACGCTGCTCGGCAGCAAGCACGTCCAGATGACCGGCACCACCTATGACCTGGACATGGTCAACGGCGTCGACTTCCTGACCCGGGAGAAGGGCGTCAAGAAGGGCGACAAGATCGGCCACCTGGTCCTGGAGGGCGACTACGGGCAGAGCGCGCTGGCCGGCGCCAAGTACGCCGCCGGCAAGGTCGGGCTCACCCTGGTCGAGCAGCAGGTCAAGGCCACCGACGCCGACATGACCGCGCAGGTCGGCGCGTTCAAGAAGGCCGGGGTCAAGGCGATCCTGGTCAGCGTCAGCCCCAAGCAGGCCGCCTCGCTGGTCGGCGTGGCCGCGGCGACCGGCCTGAACGTGCCGTTCGCGGCGAGCAACTCCGCCTTCGCGCAGCAGCTGCTGGCCACGCCGGTCGGCCCGGCCTTCCAGAAGGACTACTACGTGATGACGGCCGCGCCGCCGTTCAGCGTGGACACGCCGGGGATCAAGAAGCTCGCGGGCGAGTACCAGATGGCGTACAAGGGCCAGCCGCTGGACGCCTCGGTCTACTCGGGCTACACCACCGCCGCCGTCGTGGGGGAGGCGCTGAAGAAGGCGTGCGCCGCCAAGGACCTGTCCCGGGACGGCATCGTCACCGCGCACCGCTCGACCAACGCGTTCGAGATCGGCCTGGGCGGTGCGCCGATGGACTTCACCCAGACGAACCGTCCCGCCGCCCGGGCGAGCTACGTCGTGAAGCCCGACAAGGACTCGCTCGGCGGCACCAAGCTCGAAGAGGAGGCCAAGGAGTCCGAGCTCGCCAAGGGCTACAACCCGCCGGCCGGATAGTGACCTCATGACCCGGCTCAACGGCTTGACGCAATTCAACGGCGGCCGTCGCCTGTGATCGCCCACCGCCGCGCCTCCGGGCGCGGCGGTGGGACAGGCGGCACTCATATCTCGGGGGTTCGTGCGCCCGCTCGACACGAACGGAGAGTGTGACGTGGTTTCCGGTACAACAACCGTCCTGCCCCAGCCCCGCACCATCCCTGTCCGGCCCGGCCTTCCCGCGGCTCCGCGAGGCGCAGCCCCGCCGGCCGTCGCGTACGGCCGGGACCGCGAGCTGGAGACCCTCGGCGAACTGCTCGGCGACGCCCACGCCGGGCGCGGCGGCGCGCTCGCCATCGTCGCCGGACCCGGAATGGGCAAGAGCGCCCTGCTGGAGATCGCCGCCGGCCGGGCCGGCCGCGCGTTCCGCACGCTGCGGGCCCGCGGCATCCGGCAGGAGAGCGCGGTCCCGTACGCGGGGCTGCACCGCCTGCTGCGCCCGGTCGCGAACGTGATCCCCAGGCTCCCTCGCAACCAGGCGGCCGCGCTCGCGCTCGTCGCCGACGGCGGCGGCACCGCGACCCCGCCTTTCACCCTGTACGCGGCGGTCTGCTCCCTGCTGTCCGAGGCCGCCGCCGACCGTCCCGTGCTGTGCTGGATCGACGACGCCCACCGGCTCGACCGGGTGTCGCTGGAGGCGCTGGCGTTCACCGCGCGCCGGATCGGCGACGCCCCGGTCGCCATGCTGTTCGCCGCCCGTACCGGGCACCAGGCGTCCGCCGTGGACGACTGCCTCGCCGACATCCCGCGGCTCCCGCTGGGCCCGCTCGACGAGGCCGACGGCGTCCGGATGCTGGAGAGCCTCACCCGCGGCGACCTGGACGACGAGCTGGCCACCGAGGTGGTCGAGCTGGCCAGCGGCAACCCGCTGGCGCTCGCCGAGTTCGCCGCCGCGTTCACCCCCGACCAGCTGGCCGGCACGGCGGCACCGCCGCGCGCGCTGCCCGCCCGCAGCACGCTGCGGTCCCACTACCGGCGCCGCTACCTGCGGCTGACGTCCGGGGCGCGGCGGCTGGTCCTGCTGGCCGCCGCCGACGACCGGCTGGACCAGAACACGCTGGCCCGCGCCGCCTCCGAGGACGGCATCGACATGCGGGAGCTGGAATGGGCCCGCGCCTCCGGGCTGATCCGGATCGAGGGCGACCGGGTGGAGATGGCCAGCCCGCTCGTCCGGTCCAGCCTGTACGCGGACGCCTCGCCGGCCGAGCGGCGCGCCGTACACGACCTGCTGGCCCGCGTCCTGGACCGCGGCTGGCACGCCCCGCGCCGCAGCTGGCACCGGGCCGCGATGGCCGAGGGCGCCGACGACGCGCTGGCCGGCGAGCTCACCGGCGCGGCCGAGGTCCTGCAGGGCGTCGGCAGGCACGCCGAGGCCACCCGCTCCTGGCAGCGCTCGGCCGAGCTCACCGCCGATCCCGAGGCGCGCGCCGACCGGTACATCGCCGCCGCCCGCGAGGCCTGGAAGGCCGGCCGGATGCGGCGCGCCCGCGCGATGCTCAGGCAGGTCCGCCCCTGCACCGCCGACCCGGGCCGGCTCGGCCGCGCCGACCTGCTCCAGGGCGAGATCGAGCTGTTCGACGGGCTGCCGGTGATGGCGCTGTGGATCCTGCAGGAGGCCGCCGAGCAGCTCGCCGAGGTCGACCCGCCGCTCGCGCTGAACGCGCTGCTGCAGGCCTCGGCCGCCGCCGACACGACCGGCGACCACCACTGCCACCGCGTGATCGTGGAACGTGCGATCCGGCTCGCCGAACGGTCCTCGCCGGCGGAGTCCCCGCTGGTGGAGCTGGCCCTGGAGTACTTCACCGGGATGGCGGCGGCCGCGCACCACCGGCACCAGGAGGCGGCCGGCAGGCTGGGCCGCGTCCTGGAGCTGGCGGACGCGATGGACGACGGGGACGTCAAGACCTGGGCGGCGGCCGCCGCGATCGTGCTCGGCGACGACCGGCGGGCCCGCGAGCTGGCCGCGCGGGCGGTCGCCGGGAGCCGGGGCCGGGAGGGCGCGGTGATGGAGCCGAGGGCGCTGACCCTGCTGGCGCACTGCGAGGTCCTCCTCGGCCGCTACCCGGCCGCCGAGTCCACCGCCCGGGAGGGGCTGCGGCTGGCCCGCGCCGCCGGGCAGCGCAACCAGGCGATCGAGCAGCGGGCCGTACTGGCGCTGCTGGCCGCGTTCCGCGGCGACCGGGACACCGCGCTCGGCCATCTGGACGGCCTGGCCGAGGAGGGCGGCCGGCGCGAGCTGGTCCGCGCCACCTCGCTGGGCAGCTGGGCGATGGCCTGCCTGGACCTGGCCGACGACCGTCCGGCGGACGCGGTCGCCCGGCTCCGCCACCCGACGGGCGCGGGCTACCCGATCCTGCGGCTGCTGGCGATCCCGCACTTCGTCGAGGCCGCCGTCCGGATCGGCCGGCCCGAGATCGCGCGGCGCGCGCTCGCGGCGTTCGAACGCTGGGCGGCCCGGTCGCAGAGTCCCGGCCGGCGAGCCCTGGTCGAACGCTGTCGGGCCCTGCTGGCGGACGACGACGAGACCGCCGCCGCGCACTACGAGGAGGCGCTGCGGCTGCATGAGGACGGCGAGTCGGCGTTCGAGCTGGCCCGTACCGCGCTGCTGTACGGGCACCGGCTGCGGCGCGGCCGGCGTCCCCGCGACGCGCGGGCGCATCTGCGCAACGCCGCGCACATCTTCCAGCGGGCCGGCGCCGAGGCCTGGGCCGCCCGCGCCCGCGCGGAACTGCGCGCGGCCGGGGAGACGCTGGAGGACACGGAGCGGACGGAGGCCGGGCCGCTGGACGAGCTGACCGCGCAGCAGTTGCAGATCGCCCGGCTGGTCGCGGGCGGCGCCACCAACCGGGAGATCGCCGCGCAGCTGGTGATCAGTCCGCGCACCGTGGACGGCCATCTGCGCAACATCTTCGCCCGGCTCGGCATCCGGTCCCGGATCGAGCTGGCGCACCTGCTGCGCTGAGCGCATGCCGGACTGAGCGGGGTCGGACCGAGCACGGGCCGGACCGAGCACGGGCCGGACTGAGCGCGGGCCACGTCCCGAACGACCGAGGTCGCGGGCGGCAGGGGGTGCCGGGAGGCCCTCCGCCGCCCGCGACCTCTGCGGTTTCGGCGGAGCGGCCCGGTTTCCGCCTTGCATCGCGGTACGGTGGAACCCGCCATCGGTCCGGCCCCGGTACCCGCCCCGGGACCTCGGCTCGGGGCTGCCTCTCCCTGAAGAAAAAAGATCAGTCGCACGATGCGTTGCCTCATCACTCCCTGTAGATGAATGATGACGGTGCGCGCTTCCGATCTCACAGAGTGGTGATCCCGTGATCTTCGGTAAGACATGGACCGTCATGGAGGCGCCGTCATGACGACCGCCATGGAACGCCTCGGCGACCGGCTCCTGTTGTCCGGTGGCCTCGTGCAGGGACGGGCGGCTCGCCGCGCCGTCCGGGAGCGCGCGGCCAAGGTCATCGGCGACGGTGACCTGCTGGACGACATCGAGCTGATGACCTCCGAGGCCATCGCCAACGCCGTGCTGCACGGCTCCGAGCCGATCGGGGTCACGGTCACGACCGACGGGCACCAGGTGCGCGTCGAGGTCCGTGACGGCGGCCCGGACGGGCGGCGCGACCTGGCCAGATGCGGCACCGACCACGGCCGCGGCCTGGGCGTCATCGACGCGCTCGCCGCCGAGTGGGCCTTGGAGCAGTCGACCGGCGAGACCCGGCTGTGGTTCGTCGTGGCGGCGTGCGCCGGACCGTCGCCCGGCTGCACCTGCTCCGTACCGCCCGCTCCACCGCCTTGACCGGCCCCGTGGCCGCCGCCACGGCCGCCACCGTGGGCGCCGGTGCGGGTCAGGCCGGGTCGTCCTGGGCTTCGGGAGTGAGACGGGCGCGGACCACCTTGCCGGTGGCGTTACGCGGTAGCTCACCGACGAAGTGCACGTCCCGGGGCACGGCGAAGCGGGCCAGGTTGGCACGCACGTGCGCGCGCACCGCGTCGGCGTCGAGCGTTTCGCCGGGCTTGGGCACGACGTACGCGACGAGCCGCTGCCCGAACTCGTCGTCCGGTGCCCCGATGACCGCGACCTCGCGTACCTCCGGCAGCCGCGCGAGCACCTCCTCGACCGCGCTCGGGAACACGTTCTCGCCACCCGAGACGATCATGTCGTCGTCCCGGCCCCGGACGAACAGCCGGCCCGCCTCGTCCAGCCGGCCGAGATCGCCGAGGCACATCAGCCCGTCCCGCATCTCCTTGGTGCCGCCGCCGACGTAGCCGGCGAACAGCAGCTCGTTGGCGGCGAAGATCCGTCCCGTGGTCCCGGCCGGCACCGGCTCGCCCCGCTCGTCCAGGATCGCCACCCGGGTCCCCGGCGGCGGGGTCCCCGCCGTGTCGGGGCTCGCCCGCAGGTGGGCGGGGGTCGCGATGGTGACCCAGCTGGCCTCGGTCGACCCGTACAGGTTGTAGAGGACGTCGCCGAACGCGTCCATGAACGCGGTCGCCAGCTCGCCCGGCAAGGCCGACCCGCTGACCGCCGTGATCCGCAGCGACGAGGTGTCGCAGGAAGCCAGCGTTTCAGCGGGCAGCTCCAGCACTCGCTGCAGCATGACCGGGACCGCGACCAGCGCGGTGGCCCCGGTCGACTCGACGGCCTTCAGGGTCGACTCGGGATCGAAGCGGCGCCGCAGCACGATCGTCGCGCGCAGCGAGATCGCCGTCTGGAGCATCGCGTAGCCCCAGGTGTGGAAGAGCGGTGCCTCGATCAGCATCCGCTCGTGCAGCCGGTACGGAATCCGCGACAGGATCGAGGCGAGCGGCGTCATGCCCGGACGGGAGTGCCGATCGGCGCCCTTGGGCGGGCCGGTCGTCCCCGAGCTGAGCATGATCGTACGGCCGGCCTTCGGCGGCGGCGCGAGCCTGGTGTCCGGGGCCGACGCGATGAGCTCGTCGAGGCCGCGGTCGGGCCCGTACGCGGTCACCACCCGTACCGCGTCCGGTACGGCGGCCAGAAACTCGGCGAACTCGGGGTCGGCGATCACGACCCCGATCTCGTGCCGTTCCAGTACGGCCAGCAGCTGCGCGGTGCTCATCCCGGTGTTGAGCAGTACGAGATCGGCGCCGCCCTTGCTGCACGCGATGAGCGTCTCCAGCATGCCCCGGTGGTTGCGGCACAGCACCGCGACGCGGGACCCGCCGAGCACTGCGGCCAGCCGGTCGGTACGGGCGTCGAGCTCCGCGTACGTGAGCTCGCCGTCGTCGTCGATGAGCGCGATCCGGCCGGGGTCGCGGGCGGCGGCCGACGTGAACGTGCCGCCCAGCAGGGTGCCCCAGCGCCGCAGCGCGTTCAGCTGGCGGGCGACGCGGTGCGGCGGGCCGGGACGCAGCAGCCCGCTGCGCGCCATCATCGCCGCGATCCGGCCGACCGCGCGGGTGCGCCGTCCGATGTCCGATGCTCCGCTCATGCGCCGCCCCCACGACGGTTCGGGGGAAGGCGGCGGGCCTGGCTCCGCCGCTCGCCCGGGGTCATGCCGCCCCAGATGCCGTACCGCTCCTCGCTCATCAGCGCGTGCGCCAGGCACTGGCGGCGGACGCGGCAGCCCTCGCAGATCCGCTTGGCCGGGCCGGGGTCGGCGTGGTCGGGGAAGAACAGCTCCCAGTTCCCCACGCACTCCGCGCCGTCCATCCAGATCTCGGCCAGGGGCTCGGCCACGGTCGCGCGCACGGCGGCGGCGGGCGGGTAGGCGGTAACAGGGGCCATGGACATGGGCCTCCTCCCAGGAAGCGGCGGGGATCGGGCGGCTCTCCGCTTGGGTCCCGACCGTAGGGGCGGCGGTACGGGGCGGGCTCCTGCGTCAGACCAGGTATTCGGACGCGTCGTTATTAACGTCATGACAACTTCCGGGTGCGAGCGGCCGGCCTACACGGCCCCCCACCCCCTGCGCCTACTCAATCCCGCTCAGTCCAGTAAGCCCGGATTGTCACACTTGTACCTAGATCCACTCGGCCCGATCCAGGACACTGCACCGACGGCCGTGTGCCCGAAACCCGATCCGGCCATCGCAGCGAGGTGAAGGCATGACAGGTAAGGCCCGCCTGACGAGGCGCCGTCCGAGCTCCGCCCCGGGCCGCGGCAGGCGGCCACTCGCCGCCGGCGCGCTCGCCGCCGTCATGGTCGCGTCCCTGGGTGTCACGGCCACCGGTACGGCGCAGGCACGGACCGGGTTCGCCCTCAAGGCGGCCGACACCGGGGCGAAGATCACCAAGACCGCGAAGCTGAGCGCGAACCAGGTGGACGTCACCATCGACTCGCCGTCGCTGGGCAAGTCGGTCAAGACCCGGATCCTGCTGCCCGCGAACTGGCGGGCGGACGCGACCACGACCTGGCCGGTGCTGTACGCCTACCACGGCGGCCAGGACGGCTACACCTCGTGGACCCGCAACACCGACATCGAGGCGTGGGCCGCCCAGTACAACGTCATCGTGGTCATGCCGGAGGCCTCGAACGGCTCGTACGCCGACTGGTTCAACTACGGCAAGCGCGGGACGCCCAAGTGGGAGACGTTCCACACCACGGAAGTGCGCCAGCTCATGGAGCGCAACTACCACGCGGGTGGGCTGCGCGCGGCGATCGGGAACTCATCGGGTGCCCAGGGCGCGTTCTCCTACGCCGCCCGCCACCCGGGCATGTTCAAGCACGTTGCGTCACTGAGCGGGCTGCTGTCGATGCGCTCGCCCGGCATCCCGGCCCTGCTGATGTTCACCAACGCGGGCAACGGCCAGGACCCGTTCGCCATCTGGGGCATCCCGTGGGCCGACGACGCCAACTGGAAGTCGTACGACCCGTCCGCGCAGGCCGAGAAGCTGCGCGGCACCAAGCTGTTCTTCTCTTCGGGAACGACCGGCCGGCCAGGCCCCGGTGACCCGGACGTCGCGCCGTGGGACATCGGCCTTCTCAGCGAGATCGCCATCGGCAACAACAACGTCGAGTTCCGCAAGCGCCTGGACCAGCTCGGCGTTCCCTACACGGCCCACATCTACGGGGACGGCCGGCACAACTGGCCCGCCTGGATCCGCGAGACCAAGACCGTGTGGCCGTCCCTGATGGCCTCCATCAGCGCTCGGAGGCTTTGACACCGGCCGTCGCGGGCACGGCCTCGGACCCGGCTTCGGCCTCGGACCCGGCTTCGGGCTCGGGGCCGGCTTCGGGCTCGGGGCCGGCCCCCGCCTCGGGGGCGGCGGGCATGTCGAGGGCGTCACGCAGGACGACCGGCTTGA
This sequence comes from Actinomadura sp. 9N407, assembly GCF_044326315.1. Classification (NCBI taxonomy): domain Bacteria; kingdom Bacillati; phylum Actinomycetota; class Actinomycetes; order Streptosporangiales; family Thermomonosporaceae; genus Actinomadura; species Actinomadura sp. 9N407. Next base: position 234,048 of record NZ_JBIRAW010000012.1, read on the forward strand.
GCGCCGCCGCCGCGATGATGCCGACGACCGCGATGGCGGCCGAGACCAGGAAGATCTGGCCGGTGGCGTCGCCGTACGCGGCGCGTACCACCTCCTGGACCGGGCCCGGCAGGGCCGCGATGTCGAGGCTGCCCCCGGCCGCGTCGCCGCCGCCCTGGACCCCCATCTTCTCCAGGCCGCGGGTGATGTTGGTGGCGACATGGCTGGCCAGGATGGCGCCGAGCACCGAGACGCCGATCGTCCCGCCGAGTGAGCGGAAGAACGTGACGACGCCGCTGGCCGCGCCGATCTCGCGCAGCGGTACGGAGTTCTGCACGACCAGCACGAGGTTCTGCATCGAGGCGCCGACGCCGATACCGACCAGCAGCATCCCGAACCCGACGTACACCAGCGGGGTCGTGGCGTCGATGAAGCCCAGCACGAGGAAGCCCGCGGTCAGCACGACCGTCCCGAACACGATGTAGGGCTTGACCTTGGCGGTCTTGGTGGTGAGCCGGCCGATGATCGTGGACGAGAGCAGCACGCCGGCCATCATCGGGATGGTGAGCAGGCCCGCCTTGGTCGGGCTGTAGCCGCGGCCGATCTGGAAGTACTGGCCGAGGAAGACCGCTCCGCCGAACATCGCCATGCCGACCGCCAGGCTCGCCACGATCGACAGCGCGGTGTTGCGGCGGGCGATGACGTCCAGCGGGATGACGGGCTCGGCGACCTTGGCCTCCACCAGCACGGCCACGGCCAGGATCGCGACGCCGCCGCCGGCCATCGCGGCGGTCTGCCAGGACAGCCACGGGAACGAGGCGCCCACGAACGTGATCCACAGCAGCAGCAGGCTGACGCCGCCCGCGATGAACAGCGCGCCCCAGTAGTCGATCTTCACATCGTCGCGCCGGATCACCGGCAGCTTCAGCGTCTTGTGCAGCAGCACGAACGCCACCACCGAGAACGGGACGCCGACGAAGAAGCACCAGCGCCAGCCCAGCCAGGAGGTGTCGACGATCAGGCCGCCCAGCAGCGGGCCGCCCACCGTCGCCACCGCCATCACGCCGCCGAGGATGCCGTAGTAGCGGCCGCGCTCGCGCGGGCTGATCATGCTGGCCATCACGATCTGGACCAGGATCTGCAGCGCGCCCATGCCCAGGCCCTGGAAGGCGCGGGCGGCGATCAGCTGCGTGGTGTCCTGCGCGAAGCCGGACAGCAGCGAGGCCACCGTGAAGATCACGATCGCCAGCTGCAGCAGCTTCTTCTTGTCGTAGAGGTCGGCCAGCTTGCCCCAGATCGGGGTACTGGCCGTGGAGACCAGCAGGGTGGCGGTGACGACCCAGGTGTACTGCGACTGGCTGCCCTCGAGCGCGCCGATGATCTGCGGCAGCGCGGTGGACACGACGGTCCCGCTCAGCATCGCGACGAACAGCACGAGCAGCAGGCCGCTCAGCGCGTTCAGGATCTGCCGGTGCGTCATCGGCGGGGCGCCGGGTCCGGACGAGGTCTGCACGCTCAAGTGCTGCCTCCAGGCGTGAGGTTCGGGGAGAGTGACACAGCTGAAATGCCGCTCGACCGGATAATATTCCCAGTGGGCAACTTTTCCCAGTGAGCATGATTAATTTCCCTGGATAGGCTGGTCGCATCATGGGCACCCCGGTGGGACTGCGCGAACGCAAGAAAGAGGCGACGCGCACGGCGCTGCACGAGGCGGCGGTACGGCTCGCGGTCGAGCGCGGCCTCGAGGAGGTCACCGTCGAGGCCATCGCCGACGCCGCCGGTGTATCCCGCCGCACCTTCTCCAACTACTTCGCCGCCAAGGAGGACGCCCTCCTCTACGGCGACGAGCAGCGGATGGAGACGCTGCTGGAGGCGTTCACCGCCCGCCCGCCCGGCGAATCCTCCTGGGCCGCGCTCCGGCTGACCTGCCATGCCCTGTACGAGGAGAAGGGCGAGCCCGACCCGCAGTGGGCCGTCCAGACCCGCCTCGCCCGCCGGCATCCGACCGTCCTGGGCCGCCAACTCGCCCACGTCGCCACGTTCGAGCGCCGCCTCGCCGAGGCCATCGCCGCCCGCGACGGCCTCCCCGAGACCGCCCTCCGCGCCCGCGTGATGGCGGCCGCGTTCCTGACCTCCATGCGGGTCGCCTCGCAGCGCTGGACCGACGAGCAGCCGCCCCGTTCACTGCGCACCCTCATGGAGCAGACCCTCGACGAGATGTCCGGCCCGTTCGCCTGACCCCCCTAGCTCAGCCTCTCTTTGAGGAAGTCCAGGTCGTCACGTCGGTCGAGCATCTGGGCCGGCCAGGAGGCCGGGTGGCCCGGATCGGCTCGCGCGCCCGCGTCCAGGAGCGCCCGTACGGTCGCGGCGGGCGCCGGCCCAACGATCGCCGCCATCAGCGGCGTCCGTTCCTGCGCGTCGCGCGCCTCGATGTCCAGCCCCGCGTCCAGCAGCCGGGGCAGCAGTTCCTCGTACTCCAGACGGCTCAGGCAGTGCAGCAGCGAACGGCCCTCGCCGTCCCGCGTGAACGGGTCGTGACCGAGATCCAGGAGCCGGAACACCCCCTCGGTGTCGCCGTACGAGGCCCTCCAGAACAGCTCCCGCCGCTGCTCTCGCAACGCCCGGGGCAGCGCGCCGCGTCCCGCCCACTCCTCCCGTACGGCGAAGCAGCCCGCGACCGCACCGCCCAGGGCACGCATCGCATGCTCCCGCTGCCACTCCTGGTCCGTGTGGTCATGGCACAGCCGCCCGTTGCGGAACGACACCTCATGCCACTTTCCCTGGCACCGCACCCGCGCCAACCCCGGAGGCTCAGGTTCACGTGGCCCGACCGGTCCGGCCGCCGGCTCCCGCGCCGGGAACAGAGCGTCCCGTACGAGCGGATGCAACTCGTCCGGGGTGAGCCGCCCCGCCCGCACCAGATCAAGATCTGGAAGCCGATGCCAGAACATCTCAGGCAGTTGAGGAACGTCCTTCTGCCGGCCCGCTTCAGCCGGATACATGGCGCGTAGGCCGTTCCCCTGCTCGGGCAACTCCAGCAACAGGCCCGCGCGGCCGGCCGGACCGTACTGATCCAGGCTCTGTTGAACGACGAAGGTCCGTGCACCCTCCGGGGCAAGCCGCCTGACCTCCGCCTCCACCCGGTACAGAGCGATCGGAAGCAGCCGCAGCATTTCGAGCCGCCGGTCCCTGGAGAGCCGTTCATTCCTCCACAACCGCAACTCGATACCGGCCGCCGCGAACGCCGCCTCGACCTCGCCACGCTCATGCAGCGACGAGATCCACTCGGCCTGCTCGACCGCCCCCTCGGGCTCCGAACCGGGCAGCTCCTCCCGCAATGTCCCGTCCGCGTTGAAGAACGGCGCCCGCTCTCGCCCCCCGCCCCGTACGAGAAGCTCCCCGGCCCGCCGCACGTCCCAGAGATGGCGAGGCGTGAACCACGTCGCTCCCTTCCCCTGACCGAAACCGAGGCACGGCCGCATGCTCCCCCCGCGACCGGCCCCGGCCAGGCGGAGCATCGGAAAGTCCCCAGACCGAAGGAACGACACCTCAGGCCCACTCGAATCCCCGGGACGGTACTCACTCAACACCTGCGTGTTCCCGCCATCGCCCACATGCCAGCGGAGCAGGTCAGGGGCCAGATGCCGCAGGTCCTCCTCCAGCGCCTCCGCAACGGCCGCGCCGTACTTCCGGCGAACCTCGCCCAGCTCGAATCCGACCTCGATCCCCGCCGCCGCACAGGCACCACGCCAGTCCCCCGCGACCCGCCGCCCGGTGGCCCGCTCGATCACCCAGCGAGGCACCCCGTACCGCCGTTCCCGCTCCCACCCGGCCGCGACCTGCCCAGTGAACGGCCCAACCCTCACCATGCCCCGCACCCTAAGCCCACCCGAGCGGTTGAACACGCGGCGGCACCGGCTTGCCCGCCTCCTACCGGGAGGCACTCATTCACTGGCCAGGGTCAGCGGAGGTGGGTGGCTAGGCGGTCGGCGGCTTCGAGGACGGTACGGCCCAGCTCGTCCACATCGGGGGCCTCGAAGAGGGACAGGCCGATGCTCGTCTGGGTACGGGCGCCGGGGACGACGGCGGAGACGCCGATGACGGACGAGGCGATCTCTCCGTAGGAGACGGCGAAGCCGCGGCTGCGGGCCAGGGCGACCTCCTCGCGCTCACCGGGGACGGGCGGGAGGGCGGCCAGCAGCGCCAGGCCGGCCGAGCCGCGGTCGATCGGGTCGACCTGGCCGGGACGGAACGCGACGTGCATCCGGGCGCGGCGGGGTTCCACGATCATCAGCATCCGGACCGTCTCCGCGTCCTCGCGGACGACCAGGTGCGCGGTCGCCTGCGTGCGGTCGGTCAGCTCCTCCAGGACGGGCCTGGCGAGGGTACGCAGGTCCTGCTCGACCGGCTCGGCCAGCCGGACCAGGCCGGTGCCGAGGGAGATCCGCTTGAAGCGGTCCCGGCGGCACAGGTGGTGGGCCTCCAACGTCCGGACCAGGCGGTGCGCCACGGTGCGGTGTACGCCGACGGCTTCCGCGATCTCGGTGAGTGACAGCCCGTTCGGATGGCGGACCAGCAACTCCAGGATCTGCAGGCCGTTGTGCAGCGTCTTGGACATCCCGGAATCCGGCTGGATCGCGGCCGGGACGCCGTCGCCGCGCGTCGCTGACATGGCACTCCTCTTGACGGACGTGAAGCAGGCTACATACGGTGGCCGAACATCGCACGTTGATTGCGATAATCGCACATCTCACCGAGAAAGCAAGCGCTTCCGGACAGAAAGGTCCATGACATGCCGCCCGCCGACCCGATCAGCGCCGAGACGCTGCTGCGCATCCAGTGGCTGTACGGGGCGCAGAGCCATCTGATCGACGAGGGCCGGGCAGCGGAGTGGGCGGCGACGTTCACCCCGGACGGGGAGTTCCACTCGCCGTCCTATCCCGAGCCCGTGATCGGCACCCGCGACCTGACGGCCTTCGCCGAACGGTTCGCGGCCGGTGCCGGACGGGCGCGCCATGTCCTGACCAACGTCCATGTCGAGGCGGCGGACGCCCATCGCGCCACGGTCCGCGCGTACCTGCAGATCGTCAGCACGCCGGCCGGCGGGCCGTCCCGGCTCGACCGGATGACCACCCTCACCGACGACCTGCTCCAGGTCGGCGGCCGGTGGCTGATCCGGCGCCGGACCGTCCGCCGCGACGACGCCCCTGAAACCACCGAGGAGAACGCATGACCGGCACAGCCGGGCCCGGGCGGGTCCAGCACGATCCGATGACCGCCGTGTACCCGGAGTTCCCGGGCAAGGTCGCGGTGATCACCGGCGCCGCCCGCGGCATGGGCGCGCGGTTCGCCGCCGGGCTGGCCGCGCGCGGCGTGCACGTCGTCGGCGCCGACATCGACGAGGCCGCGATGAAGGCCACCGCCGATGATCTCGCCGGGCAGGCCGGCCAGGTGGTCGCCGTCCACGCCGACGTGACCCGGGCCGGGGACCACGAGACGCTGGCCCGTACGGCGGTGGAACGGTTCGGCCGGCTCGACTTCTGGGTCAACAACGCGGGGATCTTCCCGTACGCGACGGCCGACGAGATCTCGTCCGAGCAGATCGGCGCGGCGCTGTCGGTCAACGTCGAGGGCGTCCTGTACGGCGCGCAGGCCGCCGCCCGCCACATGGGGCCCGGCGGCGCGATCGTCAACATGTCGTCGGTGTCGGCCCTGCGTGTACGCCGTGGACGCGGCGCGTACTGCGCCTCCAAGGCCGCGGTGGCACACCTGACCGAGTCGCTCGCGGTCGAGTTCGGCGACCAGGGCATCCGGGTCAACGCGCTGGCGCCCGGCTACATCGACACCGAGATGACCCAGTGGGTGAAGGACGACCCCGCCGCGCTCCGGCACGCGCTCGACGCCGTACCGCTACACCGGCTCGGTTCGCCCGAGGAGGTCCTCGGCCCGCTGCTGTTCCTGCTGTCGGACGGCGCCCGGTACGTGACCGGCCACAGCATCGCGGTGGACGGGGGATCCCGCCATGTCTGAGGAGCTCGTCCGCTATCCGGGGGTCGTACTGATCACCGGAGCGGCCTCGGGCATGGGCGCGGGCCATGCCCGAGCGCTGGGCGCGCGCGGCGTCCACGTGTGCGTGGCCGACGTCGCCGACACCGCGCCGGTCGTGGACTCGATCCGGGACGCGGGTGGCTCGGCGAGCGGTCACGCTCTGGACGTCACCGACGCCCCTGCTTGGGCCCGTACGGTCGAGGAGATCCGTACCGCCCAGGGCGAACTCGGCGGCCTCGTCAACAACGCCGGGATCTCGCGGCGCCTTGAGTTCCTCGACACTCCGGACGAGGTCTGGGACCAGGTGCTGCGGATCAACCTCTCCGGCCCCTTCTACGGCATGAAGGCCGTCGCCGGGCTGATGCGCGACTCGGGCGGCGGCTCGATCGTGAACATCTCCTCGATCTCGGGGCAGATCGGCTACTTCTCGCCCGCGTACTCGTCCAGCAAATGGGGCCTGACCGGGCTGTCGAAGTCGGCGGCCGGCAGCCTCGCCGAATGGGGGATCCGGGTCAACTCGGTCCATCCCGGCCTGGTCGACACGGCATTGCTGGACGGCTCCGACACGTTCGTCCAGGCCGCGCTCGGCAGCATCCCCGCCGCCCGCCTGGGGCGCCCGGACGAGATCACCGACGTGGTCCTCCACCTGCTGTCGGACCGTTCCACGTACATGACCGGCAGCGAGGTCACCGTCGACGGCGGCCTGGTCTCCAACGGCCTCTACCACCGCATCCTCGCCGACGCCGGAGGCGATCTGTCATGACAGATACCCAGTGGGATCTCGTCGTCGTTGGGGGCGGGGGTGCCGGGCTTGCGGCTGCGGCTTCGGCGGCTGAACGGGGCGCGTCCGTGCTGCTGTTCGAGTCGGAGCGGGAGCTGGGCGGGTCGACGGCGCTGTCGGCGGGGATGTTCACCGCCGGCGGTACGAGCGTGCAGGCCGGACTCGGGATCGAGGACTCGGCCGAGCGGTTCTACCAGCACTACATGGACCTCAACCACTGGCGGCTCAATCCGGGCCTGGTCAGGACGTTCTGCGAGCAGGCCGGGCCGGCGCTGGAGTGGCTCATCGGGCTCGGGGTGGAGATCCCGGCCGCCGTCTCGCACAACGCGCACATGCCGGGCCTCACCCGGGCCGGAGTCGAGGACGTCTGGCGCGGGCACGTCCCCAAGGATCAGGGGCTCGGGTTGGTGAACGCGCTGGCGCGGGCCTGCCGGAAGGGCGGCGTGGAGATCGTCCTCGGCACGCGCGTCCAGCGCCTCATCGAGGAGGACGGGCGCGTCGCCGGGGTCGTGGCCGACGATGTCGAGGTACGGGCCGGTGCGGTCGTGGTGGCCAGCGGCGGCTTCGCGCAGGATCCGGATCTGCTGAAGCGCTACTACCCGGCGACCGGCCGGGCGGGCGAGGCGCTGTTCGTGGTGGCGGCGCCGGGGAGCCGGGGCGACCATCTGCGCTTCGGCGAGCAGGTCGGGGCGGCGGTGACCGGCGAGGACTGGGGGCTGATGCTCCCGACCGCGTACTTCCAGCGGCTGCACCACTGGCAGTCGGGGTTCCCGCCCGCGTCGCGGATCCACGTGAACGGGCGGGGCCGCAGGTTCATGGACGAGGACGCCTCGTACGCGGTGTCGGGCGGCATCATCGACGCCCAGGACGGCCCGGTCTGGGCGGTCTTCGACGAGCGGGCCCGGCTCGGGCTGCCGCCGGGGTACGCGCACTGGACGCCCGAGGTCGTGCGCGCGGAGGCCGAGGCGGGCCGTACGGCATGCGCGGGCAGCCTGGACGAGCTGGCCAGGGCGATCGGTGTCCCGCCGGACGCGCTGGCGGCCACGGTCCGGCGCTGGAACGATCAGCTGCCGCGCGGGCGCGACGACGACTTCCGGCGGCACGAGACGCTCGCCGCGAAGGGCGCGTCCGGGCCGCCGGACCCGATCGGCGAGCCGCCGTTCTACGCCGTACGGACGCTGCCCGCCGAGCTGGTGTGCACGCATGCCGGGCTGGAGATCAACTCCGCCGCCGAGGTCCTGGACGCGCGCGGCGAGGCCGTTCCAGGGCTGTACGCCGCGGGCGAGGCCGGCGCCGGCGTGCTCGGGCTCCGTTACGTCGGCGGCGGCAACGCCGTCGCCAACGCGCTGACCATGGGCCGCCTCGCGGGCCTGGCCGGCGCGCAGGCCGCCCGTCTTCAAAGTCCCGGCCCAGCCCCTGAGGCCAGGCCGGCCGTCGCGGCCGGTCCCCCCGAATTTTCCTGAGTCGAGGAGCGAGAGATGGCCAGTCCGACCACCTCCCAGAAGGACACCGACATCGGTGCCCGCACCGTACGGCGGGTGTCCCTGCGCATCCTGCCGATCGTGGGACTGCTCTATGTCTTCAACTACATGGACCGTGCCAATATCAGCTACGCGCAGCTCGGCATGGAGCACGAGCTGGCCATCACGACCGCCACCTTCGGCGCCGCGGCGGCGATCTTCTTCCTCGCGTACGTGGTGTTCGAGATCCCCAGCAACATGGTGATGAAGCGGGTCGGGGCCCGGCTGTGGCTGGCCCGGATCGCGATCACCTGGGGACTGGTGACCGTGGGCACCGGCTTCGTGCACAGCGTCACCCAGCTGTACGCGGCCCGGATCCTGCTGGGCGTGGCCGAGGCGGGCCTGTTCCCCGGGCTGCTCCTCTACATGACGCTGTGGTTCAGGTCCGGCGAGCGCGGCCGGGCGATCGCGGCGCTGGCGCTGGCGCAGCCGATCGCGATGATCCTGGGCAGCCTGACCGGCGGGCTGATCCTCGACCACGTGCAGTGGCTCGATCTGAGCGGCTGGCGCTGGGTGTTCATCCTGCAGGGGCTGCCGGCCATCGTGCTGGGCGTGCTCGTGCTGTTCTACCTGCCCGACAACCCGGCCAAGGCGCGGTTCCTCAGCAAGGCGGAGAGCACCTGGCTGAACGAGGAGATCGCGAAGGAGTACTCGCCGGAGGAGCACAAGGGCCCGCTGGCCGAGCTGAAGGTGATCCGCGATCCGAAGCTGCTCTACCTGGCGGTGGCCAACTTCTTCGCGGCCTGCGGGCTGTACGGCTTCACGTTCTTCCTGCCGAAGATCGTCCAGCAGATGGATCCGTCGTACTCGGCGACCAACATCGGCTTCCTCGGCGCGATCCCGTTCCTGGTCGGCGCCGTGGGGATGCTGCTGGTGGCGCGCAACTCCGACCGTACGGGCGAACGGCGCGGGCACGTCATCGCGCTGATGCTGCTGGCCGCGGCGGGGCTGTTCGGGACGATCCAGTTCCGGCACGAACCCGTACCGGCGCTGATCTGCCTGTCGCTGGTGGCGATCGGCGTGCTGGGCTACATGGCGCCGTACTGGGCGATGGCCGCCCGGGTGCTCTCGCGCGAGCACACCGCCGTGGGGCTGGCGGCGATCAACTCGATCGCGGCGCTGGGCGGGTTCTTCGGCCCGTACGTGATCGGCCAGAACGCGACTGTGGACGACGCCACGGTCGGGCTCTTCTTCCCGATCGGCTGCCTGGTGGTCTGCGCCGTGATGCTGGCCTTCCTGCGGGTGCCCCGGGACCGTCCGGGCGCGCTGAAGTAGTACATGCATGAACCACATTGCCGTCCGATGGCTAGAGTGACGACCATGGCCGATGAGCGCACCGACGAGCGCACCGACGATGAGCGAGCCCCGGCGGCGGGCGGCGGCGATGCGGTGGACTTCTGGTCGTTCGTGGAGCTCGCCGACCGGCGGCTGGCGGAGGAGTTCGGGTTCCCGCACCGGCTCGCCACCCGGACGCTGCTGACGCTCAACCGGGCCTCGATGATCGTCACGTACGACCTGGAGGCCGCGGTGCACCGGCCGCGCGGGCTCTCCTGGGCGGGGTTCCGGCTGCTGTTCGTGACCTGGCTGGCCGGGCCGCTGGAGGCGCGGCGGGCCGCCACGCTGGCGGGGATGAGCCGGGCGGCGGTGTCCAACCTGGCCAAGACCCTGGTGGCGGACGGCCTGCTCGCCCGCACGCCCGGCGAGCGGGACGGGCGGGCGGTCCTGCTGTCGCTGACCGAGCAGGGACAGCGCAAGATGCTGGACGAGTTCAGCGCGCAGAACGAGCGCGAGCACCAGTGGACCGGCGTCCTCACCGAGACCGAGCAGCGGATCCTGGTCATGCTGCTGAACAAGCTGATCGCCAACCGGGACCAGTTCGACGTCCGCGAGCGCAGCTGACCCCTGTTGACTCGTGGCGTGTTCGCCCGTTCGCCGCCGTGGAAGGGCGAACACGCCACGAGTCAACGGAGCGGGCGGGGGCAGGGTTGACGGGACGGACGACGCGCGGAAGATAGTACATAGATGAACTACCTGGGAGGCGGTCATGGGGTACTACCGGCAGGTCGGCGATGTTCCGCCGAAGCGGCACACACAGCTCCGCAGCCAGGACGACAAGCTCTTCTTCGAGGAGTTGATGGGTGAGGAGGGGTTCTCCTCCGACTCCTCGCTCCTCTACCACCGGGGCCTGCCGTCGGCGATCGTCGACTCGCAGGTGTGGGAGCTTCCGGACGTCGCGACGGCGCCCAACCATCCGCTCAAGCCGCGCCACCTGCGGCTGCACGAGCTGTTCCCCAAGGAGAGCTGGGCCGGGAACGACGCCGTGACCGGGCGCCGGCTCGTCCTCGGCAACGCCGATGTACGGCTCTCGTACGCCGTGTCCTCCGCCGCGTCGCCGCTGTATAGAAACGCGACCGGCGACGAGGTCGTGTACGTGGAGTCCGGGCGGGCGACCGTCGAGACCATCTTCGGGGCCCTCCAGGCCAAGCCCGGCGATTACGTCGTCATCCCGACGTCGACCACGCATCGCTGGCTGCCCGAGGGCGACGAGCCCCTGCGCACGTACATCATCGAGGCCGTCGGGCATATCCACCCGCCCAAGCGCTACCTGTCGCGCTTCGGGCAGTTCCTCGAGAACGCCCCGTACTGCGAACGGGATCTGCACGGCCCCGCAGCGCCGATGAGCAGCAGCGGCACCGACATCGAGGTCCTGGTCAAGCATCGCACCTCGCGCGGGCTCGCGGGTACGCGGATGGTCTACGCGGAGCATCCGTTCGACGTCGTCGGCTGGGACGGCTGCCTCTACCCGTTCACGTTCAGCGTGCACGACTTCGAGCCGATCACCGGGCGGGTGCACCAGCCGCCGCCCGTGCACCAGGTGTTCGAGGGCCACAACTTCGTGGTCTGCAACTTCGTCCCGCGCAAGGTGGACTACCACCCGCTGTCCATCCCGGTGCCGTACTACCACTCGAACGTGGACTCCGACGAGATCATGTTCTACTGCGGCGGCGACTACGAGGCGCGCAAGGGCTCGGGCATCGCGCAGGGGTCGATCTCGGTCCATCCGGGCGGGCACTCGCACGGGCCGCAGCCCGGCGCGTACGAGCGCAGCATCGGGGTCGAGTTCTTCGACGAGCTGGCCGTCATGGTCGACACGTTCCGGCCGCTGGAGCTGGGTGAGGGAGGTCTGGCCTGCGAGGATCCCGCGTACGCATGGACGTGGGCGGGCCGCAGGGTAGGAGACACCTCGTGAGGCTTCCCCCGGTCTTCCATGGATTGTGCGATGACGCCGCCGTCTTCCCGCCCGGGCTGATGCCATTGGCAGAGGCCGTACCGGCCCATCTGCGGCACAAGGCGTCCGGCCACGCGGAGCTGATCGGCTCGTTCGTCGTGGCGGCGCCCGCGCTCAAGGACCTGGAGCCACTGCTTCCGGACGGGGAACGGCTCGATCTCGTGGTCACCGTTCCGGCGGGTCCCGAGCATGTGACCGGGGCGCTCGCCGAGGCCGCCGCGCTGCCGAACGTACGGCTCGTCGCCATCGAGGTCGCGGTCCCGGAAGGCATGCCCCCGGCCGAGCTCTTCGGCGTGCTCGACCGCATGGATTCCGATGTACCGGTCTTCGTGGAGATACCCCGGGACGAGCGCCGCCCCGGCCTCATCGCCGCGCTCCCCGGCACCCCCTACCGGGCCAAGTTCCGTACCGGCGGGGTCAAGGCCCACCTCTACCCGGACGAGGCGGAGTTGGCTGACGCGATCCGGGCCGTGGTGGAGGCGGGCGTGCCGTTCAAGGCGACCGCCGGGCTGCATCACGCGGTCCGCAACACCGATCCGGAAACGGGCTTCGAACAGCACGGATTCCTCAACGTCCTGCTCGCCACCGGCGCCGCCCTCGGCGGAGCGTCGCGGGCGGATCTGGCCACGGTCCTGGCCCGGCGCGACGGGCCCGGGCTGGCCGGGGCCCTCGCCGGTCTGGACGCGACGGCCGTCCGCGAACGCTTCCTGTCCTTCGGTACGTGCAGCATCACCGATCCCCTGACCGACCTCGCGAACCTCGGCCTTGTGGCCGGAGGAGGAGACCCCGCATGACCGCGATCCATATCCCGGACGGCTCCCCGTTCGGGCTCGCCAACCTCCCGTACGGGATCTTCTCGACCGCCGGGACGGCACCTCGCGCGGGCGTCCGCGCGGGCGATTCGGTCGTGGACCTCGCGGTCGCGCTGGGGGACGAGGTCTTCGCGCGGCCCTCGCTCAACGCGTTCATGGCGCAGGGGTACGAGCGGTGGGTCGAGGTGCGGGCCCGCATCACCGATCTCGTACGCGGGGACGTGCCGGACGAGGCGGTCCATCCGATCGGCGCGGTGACGATGCACATGCCGATCGAGGTCGCCGACTACGTGGACTTCTACGCCTCCGAGCACCACGCGTCCAACCTCGGCCGGCTCTTCCGTCCCGATGACGAGCCGCTCAAGCCCAACTGGAAGCACCTGCCGGTCGGCTACCACGGCCGCGCCGGGACGGTCGTGCTCTCCGGGACGGAGATCGTCCGCCCGTACGGCCAGCGCAAGGCACCGGCCGAGGCCGCGCCGACGTTCGGCGCGTGCCGGCGGCTGGACATCGAGGCCGAGCTCGGCTTCATCGTCGGCGCAGGATCGGCGCTCGGCAGCCCGGTGAGCTGCGACGACTTCGCCCGGCACGTGTTCGGTGCCGTGCTGGTGAACGACTGGTCGGCGCGCGACATCCAGGCGTGGGAGTACGTGCCGCTCGGCCCGTTCCTGGGCAAGAGCTTCGCCACGTCCATCTCCGCGTGGGTCGTCCCCCTGCTGGCACTGGACGCGGCGCGCGTACCGACGCCGGTCCAGGACCCCGAGCCGCTGCCCTACCTGCGCGAGCAGACCCCCTGGGGGTTGGACGTCGATCTCACGGTGGAGTGGAACGGCCAGGCCGTCTCGCACCCGCCGTACCGCGAGATGTACTGGTCCCCCGCCCAGATGCTCGCCCACATGACCGTCAACGGCGCCTCGGCCCGGACCGGCGACCTGTACGCGTCGGGCACCATCTCCGGTCCGGAGCCGCACCAGCGCGGCGCGTTCATCGAGCTGACCTGGGGCGGGAAGGAGCCGGTCACGGTGAACGGGGAGGAGCGATCGTTCCTGGAGGACGGCGACGAGGTCGCGATCACCGCCACCGCGCCGGGCGCCGGCGGTACCCGGATCGGCTTCGGCGAGGTGCGCGGACGGGTGGTCGGCCGCACGACTCCGTGATCGTTCGATTCCAAATCGCAACCTCGGTCACAGCGGACACGGCCTGCTAAGGGGGTATTTTTTCAACATCCACAGACAATGACCTTCATATGGTTGCGGGAGCGTGCTCGGGGTGGCGCTGGTGCGGATCAACGGTAGAGGCAATCCACTGCGAGTGGCCGGAGCGACGCTGCTGGCCGGTGTCCTGGTGCTGACGGGGTGCAGCGACACCAGCAAAAAGGGCACGACGGCGGCCGGTGACACCCAGGTGGCCCCGGCCCAGGTGACGATCACTCCCGCGCAGGGGACCAAGAAGGCCCGGCCCGACCAGGACGTCGTCGTGAAGGCGACCGGCGGCGCGCTGGAGTCGGTGAACCTGCAGCTCAAGGGCAAGGCCGTCCCGGGCGACTTCAACGCCCAGAAGACCGAGTGGCGGTCCCGCTGGACGCTGCGTCCCGCGTCCACGTACACGGTGAACGCCACCGCCAAGAACTCCGCCGGCGCCGCGTCGCAGGCCGCCAGCACGTTCCGGACCTTCAAGCCGGACGCGACGTTCGCCGCCTCGCTGGACTGGATCCTGGAGGGCAACCAGGGCAAGGACTACGGCGTCGGGATGCCGATCATCCTCGACTTCGACCGCGCGGTGCACAACAAGGCCGAGGTGGAGAAGGCGCTGGAGGTCAAGGCCGAGAAGCCGGTCGAGGGCGCCTGGCGGTGGATGGGACACCAGAAGGTGATCTACCGCCCCAAGACGTACTGGCAGCCGCACCAGAAGGTGACGCTGACCGCCCGGCTGGCGGGGGTACGTGCAGCCAAGGGCCTGTACGGGATGAAGGACCTGACCCGGACGTTCGAGATCGGCCAGTCCCGGATCACCAAGGTCGACCTGAAGAAGCACAAGATGACGGTCACCGTGGACGGCAAGAAGGCCCGTACCGTCAAGGTGAGCGGCGGCAACGCCAGCACGATGGAGTACACCACCAGCAGCGGCGTCCACATGACGATGGAGAAGGACAACCCGGTCCGGATGGTCTCGCCCGGCCGCAAGAAGGGCGATCCCGGCTACTACGACGAGCTGATCGGCTACGCGGTCCGCATCTCCAGCCGCGGCGAATACCTGCACCAGACCTCGGGCGAGGAATGGTGCCTGGGCAAGCAGAACTGCAGCCACGGCTGCGTCCGGCAGCCCACCAAGGACGCGGTCTGGTTCTACAACAACGTGCAGCCGGGCGACATCGTCGACATCAAGGGCACCAAGCGCAAGCTCGACTACGCCAACGGCTGGTCGTACTGGCAGCTGTCGTGGACGAAGTGGAAGCAGGGCAGCGCCCTCCAGTAACCCGCTCGGGCGAGTCGACCGAGGGTGTGCGGGCCGGCAGGGACTAAGGCTTGAGGATCTGTTCGCGGACGATGTCGGCGTGGCCGCAGTGCTGGGCCAGTTCGCGGAGCATGTGGAGGTAGATCCAGCGCAGCGGCAGCGGGCCGCGGCGGTTGCCCTGCGTCAGGTCGTCCAGCGTCAGGTCCGCCGTCGCACGGCGGGACGCCTCGCATGCCCGGCGGTAGGCGAGCTGGATGGAGGCGACCGTGTCGCCGTCATCGAGGTCGAACGACTCGTCGGGGGTGTCGGGGATGCCGATCTCGGCGCGGGAGCGGCACGTGATCGCCTCGTCGAACCAGACCAGCTCGACGAACGTGGCGTGCTTGACCAGGCCGAGCAGGGTGGTCTTGGACGCCACCAGCGAGCGGCGCGCCTGCTCCTCCGTCAACCCGTTGAGGCTGTCGTGCATCTTCGAACGGTGCTCGTCGAGGAACGTCTCGAACTGCGCGCGGAGCGCCGCGTGGAAGACGGCGGGCTCCAGCGACGGCAGGGTGTCCATGCCCCGCAACGATAGAGCCACAGGCCCTGCGGTCATGGGGCAGGGCGTTGGGGGCGGGTCTTCCCGGCGGTGAGGGTCAGTTCGATGGGGACTTTCGGAAGGACGCTGCGGAAGTAGTCGCGGGCCGCCGTGCGGGTGCCGACGTCGCGGTCCGACCGTTCGGACAGGAACCAACGATGTTCCAGGACCTCGTGGAACACTTCGACTTCGTCCAGGCGGTCGCGCAGCTCGTCGGGAATGGCCTGGACGATCGGCTCGTACACGTTGGCCAGCCACTTGCTCGCGGCGACGACCTCGGGGACCGGGCGGCCCGTCTCGTGTTCCAGGTAGCCGCGGTAGCTGGCGATGTCGTTCAGGAGGCGGCGGGCCTGGTTCTCCTGGGCGACCAGGCCGGTGCGGCTCAGGAGGAGGCGGCGGTGGTGGCCCGGCTCTGCGACCCGGGTGCGGACGCGCAGGCGGGACTCGTCGGGGCCGCCGGCGTCCAGGAGTTCGACCTCGTCCACGTCGAAGCCCAGCTCGTTGATCCGCCGCATCCGCTCGCCGATGCGGTACCGCTGGTCGTCATGGTGCAGCAGTTCCTCACGGGTCAGCTCGTCCCAGAGCGCCTCGTACCGGCGGACGGTCTCGTCGGCGATCCCGATCGGGTCGGTCTTCAGCGGCAGCGTCCCGGCGGCCTGCAGATCGAACAGCTCGCCCGCGATCCGTTCCCTGGCCAGGCTCACGTCGTAGTTGCGCTGGCCCTCGCTGAGCGACGGATGCAGCTCGGCGGTCTCGGCGTCGACGAGGTACGCGGCGAACGCGCCCGCGTCCAGCCGGAACAGCACGTTCGACAGCGAGCAGTCGCCCCACATGAAGCCCGCCAGGTGGAGCCGTACGAGCAGCTCGACCAGCGCGTCCAGCAGCAGGTCGGTGGGGTGGCCGCCGCGCGGGTTGGCGAACAGCGCCCGGTAGGAGCTGGAGAACTCCAGGAACCTGGTCACCAGGATCGCGTCCAGGTCCCCGCCGTCGTGGTCGGTACGGTCCACGACGGCGCCGAGCACCTCCACGGCGGGGACCTTCAGATCGCGCAGCGCGCGCAGCAGCCGGTACTCGCGGCGCGCGAGCCTCCCGTCCAGCTCCTTCAGGGCGTAGACGTGCTCCCCGTCGGCGACGAAGCGCACGACATGGCGGGAGAGCCCGCGCTGCCGGATCTCCACCAGCCGGTCGTCGGCCCACTCCTCCAGCGGCTCGCGCCACGGAAGGTCCAGCAGGCCGGCGGCCGTGTCCGCCGGTGGCGTGAAGACGAAGTGCATCGTCCCTAGTCGCCGCCCTTGCCCGGCTCAGGGGCCGGCGCTTCCGGCGAGGTCTCGCCGGCGGAGGCCGTGGCACCGGCGCCGGGCCCGGCCGGCTCGTCGCCGCGTTGAGCACGGCGCTGCGCCTCCCTGGCCTGGTCGGCGCGCTTGCCGAGCGCGGCCACCCGCTCCTCGTCCCGGGTCAGGTTGTCGCCGGTCGCCGGATCGAAGATGTGCACCTTGCCGGTGTCGATCCAGAGATCGGCCTCCTCGCCCGCGTTGATCAGGCTGGCCGCGTCCAGCGACACCACCGCCTGGGTGCGCATCTGGTCGCTGTCCAGCTCCCGGGACAGCTCCCGCAGCTGCGCGGCCACGTCGGCGGGCGCCTCGTACGGGACGTACGCGTACTGCTCGTTGCCCAGCCACTCGGTGACGTCCACGTGCGCCCGGACGACGACGCCCCGGGCCCGCTTCTCGTCGGAGACCAGCCCGGCGTCCTCGAAGTTCTCCGGCCGGACACCGACCAGCACGATCTCGCGGTCGCCCACGGCCGCGGCCTTGCGCTCGTCCATCTCGAAGCGGCCGAGCGGCGTCTCCAGCTCGCCGTCCACGACCGTGGCCGGCAGGAAGTTCATCGACGGGGAGCCGATGAACCCGGCGACGAACAGGTTGGCGGGCTGCTCGTACAGCTCGCGCGGGCTGCCGACCTGCTGCAGCAGGCCCTTGCGCAACACCGCGACGCGGTCGCCGAGCGTCATCGCCTCGGTCTGGTCGTGCGTGACGTACACCGTGGTCACGCCGAGCCGCCGCTGCAGCCGGGAGATCTCGGTGCGCATCTGGCCGCGCAGCTTGGCGTCCAGGTTGGACAGCGGCTCGTCGAACAGGAACGCGTCGGCCTGCCGGACGATCGCGCGCCCCATCGCGACCCGCTGCCGCTGCCCGCCGGACAGGTTGGCGGGCTTGCGCTCCAGATGCTCGGTGAGCTCCAGCAGCTCGGCCGTCTCGGTGACCCGGCGGCGCACCTCGTCGTCGGAGGTCTTGGCCAGCCGCAGCGGGAACGCGATGTTCTCGTACACGGTGAGGTGCGGGTAGAGGGCGTAGTTCTGGAAGACCATCGACAGGTTCCGCTCGCGCGGCGCGATCTTGTTGACCACCTTGCCGCCGATCAGCATCCGGCCCGAGGTGATGTCCTCCAGGCCCACGATCATGCGCAGCAGGGTGGACTTGCCGCAGCCGGACGGGCCGACCAGGATCATGAACTCGCCGTCCTGGACGTCCAGGCTGACGTCGTTCACGGCCGGGAACCCGTCGCCGTACTGCTTGACGATGTTCTGCATGGAGATGGCGGCCATGAATGGGCTCCCTATTCCTATCCCTTGACGGCGCCGGACGTCAGCCCGGCCACGATGCGGCGCTGGAACAGCAGGACGATGATCACGACGGGCACGGTCACCACGACCGCGGCCGCGCAGATCGCGGTGGTGGGCTGCTCGAACTGCGACTCACCGGTGAAGAACGCCAGCGCGGCCGGCACCGGCCGGGCGGCGTCGCTGGAGGTGAGCGAGATGCCGAAGACGAAGTCGTTCCAGCAGAAGAAGAACGTCAGGATCGCCGCGGTGAACACCCCGGGCGCCGCCAGCGGGACGATCACCTTCCGGAACGCCTGCCAGCTGGTGGCGCCGTCCACCTGCGCGGCCTGCTCCATCTCCCAGGGGATCTCGCGGAAGAACGCCGACAGCGTCCAGATGGCCAGCGGCAGCGCGAACGAGATGTACGGGATGATCAGGCCGGGCCAGGTGTCGTACAGGCCGATGTCGCGCCACAGGTTGAACAGCGGCCCGACCAGGGAGACCACCGGGAACATCGCGATGGCCAGCGCGAACGACAGGATGATCTTCTTGCCGGGGAACTCCAGCCGGGCGATCGCGTACGCCACCAGCGTCGCGAACACCACCCCGACGAACGTGGCGATCAGCGAGATGCCGATCGAGTTGATCAGGGCCGAGGTGAACAGGTCGGTGGAGAAGACCGTCCGGTAGTTCTCCCAGGTCCAGTCCTTGGGCAGGAACCCCTTCTGGTTGCCGATCTCGCCGGGCCGCTTGAACGACAGCATCACGATCCACAGGATCGGGAAGATCGACCAGACCAGGATCAGGATCGCGCCGACGATCCACAGCACCTTGGAGCGGGTCGTTTCCATCAGCGATCACCCCGTACCTGGGACAGGTCCACCCGGAACCCCTTGATGAAGATCACCGCGATCAGCAGCACGGACAGGAACAGCAGCACCCCGACGGCGTCGCCCAGCCCGATCGCGGTCCGGGTGATGGTCTGCCGGTAGGTGAGGAACGACAGCGTCTCGGTCTCGTTCTGGCCGGCCGTCATGATGAAGACGTTGTCGAAGATCCGCCAGGCGTCCAGGGTGCGGAACAGCACCGCGACCATGATGGCCGCCTTCATGTTGGGGATCGTGACCCGCCACAGCCGCTGCCAGGCGGTGGCGCCGTCGACCGTCGCCGCCTCGCCGAGATCGCGCGGGACCTGGGCCAGGCCCGCGAGCAGCAGCAGCGAGATGAACGGGGTGGTCTTCCAGATCTCGGACAGGATGATCACGAACAGCGAGGACCAGCGGCCGCCGAACCAGTCGAAGTCGCCCAGGCCCAGCCACGAGTTCACGAACCCCGACTGCAGGTCGAAGGCGAACAGCCAGGCGAAGGCCGAGATCACGGTGACGATGCCGTACGGCAGCAGGATCGCCGTCCGCAGCGTCCGGCGGGCGAACAGCGCCCGGTGCATCACCATCGCCAGCGCGAAGCCGATCACCAGCTCCACCGCCACCGTGATGAAGGTGATGACGAACGTGGTCCACACGTTCTGCCAGAACAGCGGGTCGGTCAGCGCGGTGACGTAGTTGGCGAACCAGACGAACTCGCGGTCCTCGGGCGAGGTGATCCGGTAGCTGAACAGCGACAGGTACAGCGCGTTGAACAGCGGGTACGCGGTCACCAGCAGCATGACGATCACGGCCGGGGCGGCCAGCATCAGGCCCAGCCTGCGCTCGGACCGGCCCCGGTCGGAGACCTCCGCCCGCTTCTTCCCGCCGCCGGGGCCCTTCGCCGGAGCCGTCTTCACTGCGGTCATGGGGCACCTCCGGTCATAGCAGGGCCTCGTCGTTCAGGACCTGGCGGATGAACGTGGCGGACTCGGCCGGTGTCGTCGCCGGGTTCACCTTGCCGGGCGGGTGCCAGCGGCTCTGCACGGCGCCGGACACGTCGGTGTAGTACGGGGTGATGGGACGGGGCGCCGCCGCGTTGATCGAGTCGCGGATCAGCCCGGCCATCGGGAATTCCTTCTTGATCTCCGGATCGTCGTAGACCGCGGCCCGGGCGGCCGGGTTACCGGAGTCGAGCATGTACTTCTTCATGTTGTCGGCGGAGGTGATGCACTTGACCGCCTCGACCGCGTGCGTGTCCTTGTACTTGCCGTACGCGCCGATGCCGAGCTCGATGCCTCCGAACGGTGGCTTGCTCTCCTTGTCGGCCGAGACCCGGGGATAGCGGGCCCAGCCCATGTCGCCCGGGATGCTCTTGTCGATGACGCCGTCCTTGGCGTCGCCGTTCTGGGCCCGCCAGATGTAGCCCCAGTTGACCATGAAGCCGCCGCGCGGGCTGTTGAGCAGGTTGCGGGCCGCCTCCTCGTCGTCGGTGGACATCGTCGGCGAGGCGGCCCCGGACCCGGCCAGCTTGGCGATGACCGCCGCGGCCTGCCGGCCGGCCGGGGAGCCGATCTCGATCGTGGCGTCGTCGCCGCGCTGGGCGGCGCTGATGATCCGCCCGCCGGCCGACTCGATCAGGGCATTGATCCACACCATGTAGCCCTCGTACTTGTTGGCCTGGACCCCGACGGTGACCCCGGCCCGCGCCGCGCCGTCGATCAGCTTGTCCCAGGTGAAGTCGGCGGCGGTGGGATCGATCCCGGCCTTCCGCGCGGCGGACTTGCGGTACCACAGGACCTGCGTGTTGGCCCAGAACGGGGCGGCGTAGAGCTTGCCCTCCCAGGTGGAGTTCTCCACGGCGGGCGGGAAGACGTCCTGCGTGAACTGGCCCGCCTCACTCGCCGGGAACGGCCGCAGGAACCCGGCGTTGGCGGCCTCGGCCACGAACACCGGGTCCATGCTCATGATGTCGAGCCCGGAGTCCTTGGCGGCCAGGCGCCTGATGAGCTGCTCGCGCTGCTGGGTCGCGTCGTTCGGCAGCACCGAGGTGGTGATCCGGTACTTCCCGCCGGCGGCCTTGGTGCACGACTCCGCGAGCCGCGCCTGCCCGCCGTTGTCGGGATTGACGTACCAGGTGAGTTTCGGCGGCCCGCTCTCGCCGCCGCAGGCCGCCATCCCTGACGCCAGCAGCGCCACGGCGACCACGCTCCGGCCGGCTCGCGCGCCCCTGCCCGTACCCCGGCGTCCCCCGTACCGGGTCCGGGTCCTGGTCCTCGTTCGTTCGACCATCGGACCTCCAGAAGTTCCC
The DNA here is from genome assembly GCF_044326315.1 of Actinomadura sp. 9N407. NCBI lineage: Bacteria > Bacillati > Actinomycetota > Actinomycetes > Streptosporangiales > Thermomonosporaceae > Actinomadura > Actinomadura sp. 9N407. The sequence goes on from NZ_JBIRAW010000012.1 coordinate 255,284, forward strand.
ACCACGTGCGGGCACTTCGCCGGGCCGCATTGCGTAGCGAGACCGTTCTCTACTCAAACACCCGACTCAGAAGCTGTCGAGAGTGGTGATCAAGTACCCGCGCCATGGTGATCAAAACACGACTCACCGGCCACGTACGGCACAAGGGAAACCGCCCGACATCGGCCACATATCGGACGCATATCTTCCGCCGGCATCACCGGGAAAGGAGAAGGCGCGGAGACCCGCGGACCCCGACCGACCCGCGAATCTCCACGCCTTCGTCTGTGCGGCGGCGATCACTCAGGTGACCGCCGCCGATGCTCCCCCCGTGTTGGTAAGCCCCTGCCGGTACACACGTCCTGGTCAGCGCGTTCCGGTACGGGGCGGGGCTCAGTAGCCGCCGCCACCGCCGACGGCCGTGGTGATCCTGTTGCCCTGCGGCGACACGGCCCACCAGACGTTCTGCACGCCCTGGCCCTTGGTGTCCCCGGCCTGCTCGTCCTTGGCGAAGTAGTACATCGGCCAGCCATTGATCGTGAGCTGGCAGGCGGGGTCGCCCTTGCGCTCGATGAATCCGACGCGCTTGCGATCCACGCCCTCCACCTTGACCTTCTTCCAGTTGGTGAACGGGACCGGCGGCCATGCCTTCTTGCAGTCGCCGAAGCAGTTGGTCTTCTTCACCCGGTCCTTGTCGAACCGGTACATCACGCGGCCCTTGCCATCGGTCACGATCAGGCCGAGCGCGGGGTCCTGCTTGACCTTGATGACCGTCCAGCCGGCCCACCGGCCGCCCTCGTCCTCGCCGCCCTGCTCCCGCTGCGGCTGCGCCGCCGCCTTCTTGCCGTCGGGCGCCGCCGCGTACCAGGTGTCGCCCACGCCCTGCCCCTTGACGTCACCGGGGCTCGCGTCCTTGGCGTACCGGTACAGCGGCCAGCCGCCCAGCGTGACCTGCCACTGGCCGTCCGGGCGGCGGACCTTCCCGATGAGGTTCTCGTCGACGCCCTTGAGCTCGACCTCGCCCTGCCCGGTCATGACCGGCGGCCATGCCTTGGCGCAGGCGTCCGCGCAGGTGGAGGCGGGCGGGCGGGAGGTGTCCTTGTCGAACCGGTAGAGCGTGCGCCCCTCCCCGTCGGTGACGACCTTGCCGAGCTCGTCCACGTTGGCGACCTCCAGCGTGGCGGGCTTCACCTCCGGCTCGGCCGAGGGATCGGCGGACGGGTCGGCCGCCGGGGACTGCCTCGAACCGGCCCCGGCGTTCTGGGTCCCCGTGGTCTCCTGCCCGCAGCCGGTGAGGAGCAGCCCGGAGGCGCTCATCACGGCCGCCACGGGGATCGCCCACCGTGGGAATTCCATGTCTGTCCTCCCAGTCGAGTCGGGTTCCGGCCGTGACCGGCCGGGCCCGGATGTTCGATCGAGGCGGAGCAGCCGCACCGCTCTCCCGGATCGAGGAGCAGTACGCGAGGCGGGAGGGAACTGGTTCATTTCCCGCGCTGAAGAACCCGGAACGTCCCGGAAACGTCCAAGATGGAGTGATCGCCGCTTCCCGGAACCCTCCGGGTCACGCGGCTCGGCAACCGGCATCGGAGCACGGCGAATGAACGAGGGGCCGCTGCAGAAGGCGACGGACGTCCCACCCATCGACCTCACCAAGGCCCCACCTGCACCTTCACTCTTCACACCCCTGGCGCCCGAGCCGGCGTCGGCACCGTCGCGGGTACGGCCGACGCAGGCGGGCCCGGCCTGGATCGTCCTGCCGGCCCGGGTGATCGCCGTGGTGATCGTCCTTCCGGTACGGCTCGCGTACGACCTGCTGGCGACGCTCTTCCGTGGCCTGATGCGGTCGCCCCGGTGGCTCGGCCGCGCCCTGCGCGCCGCGTACATGGCCGTGCTGCACCCGATCCTGCGCCCGATCGGCGCGGGCATCGCCTGGCTTTGGATGAACGGCGTGTACGGCCCGCTCCACTGGCTGGCGGTGACCGTCCTCCTCGGCGGCCTCCGCCTCTTCGGCCGCGGCACCGGCTGGTTCTACACCACGTTCCTGGCCCCGGTCGTCGCCTTCCTGGGGGCCGGCCTCAACCTGCTCCTCGTCCGCCCCCTCGCCGCCCTCCTGCACGGCGCCGTCTGGCTCTTCAAGGGCCTCGGAACCGGGCTGGCCTTCCTCGGCAAGATCCTCCTCGTGATCCCCGCCGTCGCCCTGTGGCACGGCACCGTCTGGCTGTTCAAGGCCATCGGCGCCGCACTGGCGTTCCTGGGCAAGATCCTCATCGTGATCCCGGCCGTCGCCCTATGGCGGTACGTACTGCGCCCGCCGCTGGCAGGCCTGGCCTGGCTGGCGCGCAAGGCCGGAACCGGGATCGCCGCCGTCTGCGCGATCTTCGCCGGCGCGATCGTCTGGGCCTGGCGGATGCTCGGCCGCCTGTTCGCCGTCCTGGGCCGGATCCTGTTCGTGATCCCCGCCGTGGCCCTGTACCGCTACCTGCTGCGTCCGATCGGCCAGTCGGCCGCCTGGCTGTGGCGGACGCTCGTGATGGCACCGTCCCGGGCGGTCAAGAACGCCGTGCTCCTCCCGGTCGGCCGGGGCGTCCGTTCCAGCTGGCGCGGTACGTCCGCCTGGATGCGCCGCAACGTCTTCGGCCCGATCCGCCAGACCGGCCGCGACGTCCGCCTCCAGGTACGCCGCGCCTTCCGCGGCTGAAGCCGAAAAGGAAGCGAGCCGCCGTACCGGTGACACCGGTACGGCGGCTCGCGGAATCTCTACGCCTCGGAGTCGCGCGTCGCGTTGCGCTCGCGCATCTTCCTCAGCAGCTCCTTCTTGGTCGCGGCACCATCGCTGGACGGGGCAGCGCCCCCGGCCTGTCCGCGGAGGGCCTTGCGCGAGATCTTCTTGCGCTGGCCGCCCACGCCGAGCATGCCGTTTCGGCTCTTGGCCATGTGTTCACTCCCTGTGCGATGAGCTGGTGTGCACGTCGCTCCGGCACAGGGATCAGTGGCTGATCCCTACCGGAGGGAGCCGGCCCGGTCTCGGTAGATGCGCTTCGGGAAGGCCCGCCACTGGCAGACGGGCTGGTAGGTCGTCATGCGTGCCAGGGTAGGCAAGGAGGGCCTGGGTCCCCAACCGGTTATCCGGGCTGAGAGAATCGATCCCGATGTACAGACTCCTGTTCGCACTGGTCATCTCCCGGATGCCGGCCGAGACCGTGCACCACCTCACGCTCCGCGCGCTGCGCCTGATCCAGGCGTTGCCGGGCGCGCCCGCACTGCTTCGGCGGGTGCTCGCCCCGCGCGATCCGGCGCTGACCGTACGGGCACTGGGCCTGGAGTTCCCCGGCCCGCTCGGGCTCGCTGCGGGCTTCGACAAGGACGCCGTCGCGTACGACGCGCTGGGCGGGTTCGGGTTCGGGCATGTCGAGATCGGCACGGTCACCGGGCGGCCGCAGCCGGGCAACCCGCGTCCGCGCCTCTTCCGGCTGCCGCGCGACCGCGCCGTCATCAACCGGATGGGCTTCAACAACGAGGGCTCGGCCGCCGCGATGCCCCGATTGCGGGCCCGGAAGCCCGGGACGATCGTCGGGGTCAACATCGGCAAGACCAAGGTCGTACCGGAGGAAGAGGCGGCGGCCGACTACGTCGCCAGCACCGAGCGCCTCGCCCCGTACGCCGACTACCTCGTGGTCAACGTCAGCTCCCCCAACACGCCGGGACTGCGCAATCTGCAGGCCGTCGAGCACCTGCGGCCGCTGCTGACCGCGGTCCGCGAGGCCGCCGACCGGGCGACCGCGCGGCGTGTCCCGCTGCTGGTCAAGATCGCTCCCGATCTGGCCGACGACGATGTGGACGCGGTCGCCGACCTGGCCCTCGAACTGGGCCTGGACGGCATCATCGCCACCAACACCACGATCGGCCGTGAGGGGCTGGCCAGCGCGCCCGAGCTGACCAAGGAGACCGGCGGGCTGTCCGGTGCCCCGGTCAAGGCCCGCTCGCTGGAGGTCCTGCGCCGGCTGCGGGCCCGTACCGGCGACCGGCTGGTCCTGGTCTCGGTCGGCGGTGTGGAGAGCGCCGACGACGTGTGGGAACGGATCCGGGCCGGCGCCACGCTGGTCCAGGCGTACACGGCGATGATCTACGGCGGCCCGCTCTGGGCGAGCCGCACGCAGCGCGAGCTGTCCCGGCGGCTGCGCGCCAGCACGTTCGCGACCCTGGACGACGCGCGCCGCTGAGCTATCCCTCTGGGGCGAACTCGAAGAAGCCGTCGGCGATCAGCTCGGGCAGTACGGCCTCCGCGTGCGCCCACACCTCGGCCTGGTCGAGTCCCATCAGCTGGGCGATCGCGTCCAGGAGCGGCTCCAGCGGGAGCGACCCGTCGCAGACCCCGGCCAAGGCCGCCTCGACCGTCCCGACCCCGGCCGCCCGGCGGAGCCGGTCGCGCTGCCGCAGGACGATCCGTTCGGGGTCCTCGGCTCCGGGCGGGCCGATCTGCTCCTGGACGAGACCGGCCACGGCCCGCAGTGACTTTCCACAGGCTGTGGAAAAGTTTCTGGCTCCGGTGAACCCGTCCAGGATCCGCGCGACGTAGGCACCGACGGGCTCCTCGACCGCGTGCCGCAACTCCTCGATCCGGGTCGCGGGCCGCCCGCCCGCCGGCGTCCGCAGGGCGATCCATCCGAAGCCGATGCCGGTCACGTCATGGCGCTCGAAATGATCGAGCCATGCGTCGTACCGCCGCCGGTACTCGGGCGTGCCCGCCTCGGCGGAATCGCGCAGCCACAGCTCCGCGTACTCCGCCGGATCCTGGACGTCCCGCTGGACGACCCACGCGTCGCAGCCGGACTCCTCGATCCAGCCACCGACCCGTTCCTCCCACGGAACGCCCTTGACCTGCAGCCAATTGGCCAGGAACCGGCACTGACCACCCTCGTTCAGCAACCGCGGAGCCTCGACGACCAGGCGCCGGCAGAACTCGTCCCCCGGCAGGCCCGACTCCCGGTAGACGTACCGGGGACCGGGCGGCGCGACCACGAACGGCGGGTTCGAGACGATCAGATCGAACCGGCGCCCGGCGACCGGCTCCAGCAGTGAGCCCTCCAGGAACTCGACCTCGCCGACCCCCGACAGGCCCGCGCTCAGCGCGGCCAGCTCCAGCGCCCTCGGGTTGACGTCGGTCGCGGTGATCCGCCCCGCCCGCCCGGCCAGATGCAGCGCCTGCACTCCACAGCCGGTGCCGACATCGAGCACGTTATCCACAGGGCTGTGGACGGCCAGCCGGGCCAGGCTGGCCGAGGCACCGCCCGTACCGACCACATGATCGGGCCGGACCGTACCGCCGCTGCCCGGCCGGACCCTCAGATCCGAGACCGCGTAGCCGACATGCCCGTCACCCTCCACCGGCTCGACCCGCAGCCGCGCCCGGACCTCGTCCCCGGACACCTCCGCGAAACCGGCCGCGACGAGCTCATCGACGAGCCCGCCGCCCGCGACCGGAACCTGCAGCCAGAACAGCCGGAGCAGCGTCTCCAGCGGCGACCCGCCACCGGACGCCCGCAGCGCCGGAACGATCTCGTCCCGCGCGAGCGCCCCGCCCGCCACCGGCCCCAGCAGCGTCCGCACGCCGTCGACCGTGTACTCGGCCCGTTCCAGGGCGGCACCGAGCCGCCGCAGAGCATCGGTCACGACGCGAAGTAGGCGTCGAAGCCCGACGCCAGCGAGTCGGCGATGCGCTGCCGGAACGAGGCGTTCGACATCTTGGCCGCCTCCGACGGGTTCCGCATGTTGCCGCACTCGATGAACACCTTCGGCACCTTGGACAGGTTGAGCCCGCCCAGGTCGTCCCTCGGGTCGAGGGCCTTCTTGCCCCGGTAGTTCGAGTACGGGATGCCCGTACCGGCGCGGTACGCGTCGCGCAGCGCCACGCCCAGCCGATGGGCGTCGGGGACCATCTCCGCATTGAAGCCCTTGACCGCGATCGGCTCGATGATGTGGAACCCGTGCGCGGAGGCCGGCGCGCCGTCCGCGTGCACCGACAGCGCCGCGTCCGCCTTGACCCGGTTGCCGAGCCCGGCCCGTTCGGTGATGCACGGCCCCACGCTGGTGTCGTTCTTACGCGTGAGATACACCTTGGCGCCCTTGGCCTTCAGCAGCTTGGCCAGCCGGTTGGACACGTCCCAGGTGAAGGCGTGCTCGTTGTAGCCGGCATTGGTGGCGGTCCCGGTGGTATCGCACGCCTTGCTGCCGTTGCCGATCTTCACCTGCTTGTTGATCTCGGACGGATGCTCGCCGTTCGCCCCGTTGTGCCCGGGGTCGATCACGATGGTCCTGCCCCGCAGCGCGGCCCCCTCGGCCGGCTTCTGCGCCCCGCTCGGCGTGGTCGATTCCGACGTCGGCGGCGGCACGCTCGACCCCTGCCCCTGCGGCGTGGAACCGCCACCGCACGCGGTGAGCGCGCCGAGGCAGAGCGCCAAGGCCGCCGCGGTCGAACCGCGCCGGTGAATTCGCATTGGGCCCGTCCCCCTGTGACGACTCCGTTATGGACCCTGCCAGTTTGCACACCGGCATGCGTACGTCAAACGGAGCGCTCCCGGCCGAGCAGCGCCGCGAGGGCCCGAGCCTCCTCCGCGTCCAGGCCGAGCACCACGCGGGGACGTCCCCACGGATGGTCGATCGAATGGGCCACATAGCTGGCGACCGACTCGGAGAACTCCTCGGCCAGCCCGCGCGCATGGCGCCACTCCGACCACGCCTGCTCCAACTCGCCCGCCGCGCGCTGCGCCAACGACACCAACTCCGGATCACGCACGGACTCAACCCCCCTGGTGAACATGGTCCGCCGAACGGTCCACCCATTAACCCGCCACCGGTGCCCCGCGACCCGCCGAATCCACCGACCTTGGCCATCCCCTTACCTGCGGCCGGGAATGATCGACCTTCGCGCGGGGCACCGGGGGCACCTCAATGGGTGACGGGCTGGGGCACCGGACCCGTGGTGGACCGTACGACCAGATGCGGGACCACCAGGTTCTGCCGGGCCGCCCGCTGCGGATCGTCGATCCGCGCGGTCAGCAGCTCGGCCGCGACCCGTCCCATGTCCCGGCGCGGCTGGTCCACGCTCGTCAGCGAGATATGCCGGATCGCCGCGAGATGGGTGTTGTCGTACCCGACGATCGAGACCTGCTCGGGTACGGGAAGCGCCAGCTCGTCGGCCGCCGACAGGGCACCGGTGGCCACCAGATCGTTGGGAGCGAAGATCGCGGTGGGCCTCCTTCCCCGGGACAGCAGGGCACGCGCGGCACGGTAGCCCCCCTCCTCGGTGAAGTCGCCGGGTTCCACGACGATCTCCTCCGCCAGCCCGTGCCGCCGCATCGCCTTCTCGTACCCGGCCCGCCGGTAATGCGCCGTGGTCGAGCGAGCCCCCTCGATATGCGCGATCCGCCGGTGGCCCAGATCCACCAGATGGTCAACGGCCAGGCTCGCGCCGAGTTCGTCGTCGTCGACCACGATGTCGACCCCGACGACATCACGCTCGCCGACGACCACCACCGGCACGCTGGCCGCCGCGTCCTTGAGCGAATCGGGCACGACGCTCAGCAGCACCAGCCCGTCCACCCGCATCTCCAGGAACGCCTCGACGGCCTCCGCCTCGAACAGCGGGTCCCAGCGCCCGCTGCCGACGAGCATCCGCAGCCCCTCGCCGTGCAGCGACTCCTGCAGCCCGTCGAGGAACTCGGCGAAGAACGGGTTGTGCAGGTCGGCCACGATCGCGCCGATCAACCGGGTCCGCCCCTCGACCAGGCTGCGCGCGACCGCGTTCGGCCGGTACCCCAGCTCGCGGGCGGCCTGGAGCACGGCTTGGCGGCGCCGTTCGCTCACATGGGGGGAGCCGCGCATCACCAGCGAGACCAGGGATTTGGACACGCCCGCACGTTCGGCAACGTTACGGATCGTGGGTTTGGACACGGGCAGTGACCGAACCTCACCGCTTCGTGGCAGCGGGACACGCTCGCGCGGGGGACTACTACCTTCACCAGCTGACATGGCACTCCGTCCAGGGGGGCCTGCAGGACCTGCCGCCTCGGCGCTCCGGGACCGTTCGATGACCGGGCGCGCCTCCCCCCGCTCGGGGGGAGATGCCATGATGCCTCGCCTTCGCCCCGGCTCGTCGCAACAGTGAGTAACGGCCAGCCGTCAATGGCAGTTCGGGCATGTGGTGTGCTGGATCACAGACACGGAATTAGTCGATCACAGTGCGAAAAAGCGCCCTGATCACCCTGCGCGTCCGGCCGCGAGCACCGCGTGCGCACGGTTCGGGTCGCGCCCTCCGATACTCTTCCTGGGTGGGAGAACGCGCTACGGCCGCAAGCAAGCCGAAGAACGGGCAGCGGGCCCGCCGGCGGCTGAGCGTCGACGAGCGCCGGGACGAACTGATCGAGGCGGCGCTGGAGCTGTTCAGCACCCGGCCGCCCGAGGACATCTCCATCGACGACGTCGCCGCCGCCGCGGGCGCCTCACGCGCGCTGGTCTATCACTACTTCGGCGGCAAGTACGAGCTCTACCTCGCCGCCCTCGGCAGCGCGGCCAAGCAGCTGTCGGTCCTGCTGGAGATCCCGACAGAGGGCAAGCCCCTGGAACGGCTGCGGATCTCCCTCGAGCGCTACTTCGACTTCGTCGAGAGCCACGCCGCCGGCTACGCCGCGCTCCTGCGCGGCGGCCCCGCCGACCGTTCCGGCGAAGTGGGCGAGATCGTCGACGGCATCCGCCGCCTCCTGCTGGGCCGGATCCTGCAGGCCCTCAACGTGGAGACCCCGCAGCCCGTCCTGCGCATCACCCTGCGCTCCTGGATGGCCTCCGTGGAGACCGCCGGCCTGGACTGGCTCGAGACCCGCGACGTGACCCGCGCCCAACTGGAGCGCCTGCTGGTCGACCAGCTGATCGTCCTGCTCCACGTAGCCGGCACCCACGACCCCACCATAGGCGTCCTCTTCGAAGACCTCACCCGCCAAGAGCTCGACTCCTAGCCGCGTCCCCAGCAACCTCGTCCGCTGTCGTGCACGCCAAACCTTGGCTCGCACTCAACGACCTTGGCTCACACTCACCACCTGTCCAGCAACCTCAGCAGGCAGCTCAGGTGGTGCGGACCTCAAGGCGTGCGAGCGCGTCCGAAGGCCCAGCCGAGATCAATGCCGTTCAGGCGAGATCTCGCTGATCGCGAAGCGATGCCAGCGCGAGCCGCGAGCGCCACAAGCGACGAGCCGCCAGGCGAGGAGCGCAGCTGGCGCTCGCCATAAGTAGGACCCGGGACCGCGATTCTCGGATGATCGTGGTCCCGGATCCATCGCCCAGGAGAGCCCTGAACCGGGTGGTTCAGCGTTCTCCTGGCCGCCCCCCTCATGGTGCGCCGTGTGCGGCCGGCGAGTGCCGTGGCGCTCGCCGGCCGGAGTGTCGTTACTCCGACCTCTGCTGCGGGATTCCCGCGAGCAGCGCTCGCACCTCAGCCTCGCGGTAGCGCCGGTGACCCCCCAGCGTCCGGATGGACGTCAGCTTTCCAGCCTTCGCCCAGCGCGTGACGGTCTTGGGGTCGACGCGGAACATCGTCGCCACCTCTGCCGGTGTGAGCAGGGGCTCGGCCTCTGGCGTACGTGCTGACATGTGTGCGGCCTCTCCTCCGTGGACCGATGACAGCGATCCTGCGATTGATCTCGCGCGGTCACTGATGTCCCCTATGGCCCGAAAGAGCCACTATGACATCACAACGTGTAACCTTGCCACCACTCAACGCGACAAGCAAGTTCCTGGCGATAGTTGCGTGAGAACATCCCCCGCGATCACCCGGAACCCCGCGCCTTCATGGCCACTGGGTCACGCTGCGTGATTCTAGCGACACGTATAGTCGTATCGCGCGCAGATTCGGGAAATTTGTTCAGTACGTCCAAGCGAGGCCCTGCTCACCTGCGCGTCCAGGGGCGCTCAGTTCGCCGATCGCAGCGCCCGGACGGGGCGCCAGCGGGCCAGCAGCCGCTTGTACATCGCGACGCAGAGTTCGACCTCACCGCGTGTCATCGCGGTCAGCGCCACCCCGACCTCGGCGACCGATTCGTCGGTACTCAGCGTGCGGTCGTCCAGCAGGTGGACGAGGCCGCCGTAGTCGAGTTCGACCAGGGCCTCGTGATGGAACTCCGCCAGCCAGTGGGCCAGGGTCTCGATCCGGCCCGCCGCGAGCCCCGAGTCGTGGTCGAGGTGGTCGCGTACGGCGGGCAGCGCGGCGTCGATCCGGCTCCGGGCCTCCCGCATCGACGTGACGTACATGAGCGTGCGGGTCGCCGACGCGGTCACCGGGCCGCGGCCGATGGGTTCGCCGCCCTGCGGTGCCGCAGGGGGTGGCGGGCCGAGCATGAGGCACCGCTCGGACGCGGCGAACGGCACGAACCACGACAGTGGCACGTGCCAATTGCTGGTCCGGATGTGGGGACGCGTCCCGCGGCCGGCCTGCTTCCAGCGCTCGAAGGCCTCCTCCACCTGGTGCGCCACCGGCGCCGGTACGTACGTGCCCGCCAGCCGGGACGGGGTCTCCTCCCTGAACCGGGCGAACGCGAGCCACGAGCGCAGCCGGGTCTCCCAGGGGCAGACGTAGACCATGTCCTGCGAACGCCGGATGTAGGCGTCGCCGCTCTCCCGTTCCGGGGCCACGATGGGCGGGGCGGCCACGAGGCGGAGCTTCGCCTCGCCGTGCTCGGCTTCCAGCGCGTGGGCGCGCCGCGGGCGCCGCCTGGAGTCGGCATAGGCCGTCCACAGGGTCCTGGCGGGCTCGGGGAAGGCGGTCACCGGCTCATATACCCGTAGGTACGCGGCGTACGGAAGCACAACCGCATAGTGACATGCCTCTCGCCGGTACGCCGCCACCGAGACCGCTGTGTTACCTCGTCACTCGGGTGACCCGTCTCACCCTTAGTCTGATCGTGAGACAGAGAGGAGGGCACCACCGTGCCTAATGTCTTCGGGTCGCCCCACAAGGGCACAGCACCCACCGAATCCCCGGCCTCCCGGTTCGGGACGCACGAGCAGGTCGTCTTCTGCCAGGACGAGGCCAGCGGCCTGCGTGCGATCATCGCGATCTACTCGACCGCGCTCGGCCCCGCGCTGGGCGGCACCCGCTTCTACCCGTACGGGTCGGAGGACGAGGCCCTGACGGACGCGCTGAACCTGTCCAAGGGCATGGCGTACAAGAACGCCTTGGCCGGGCTGGACCACGGCGGCGGCAAGGCCGTCATCATCGGCGATCCCGCGACGGTCAAGTCCGAGGGGCTCCTGCGGGCGTACGGGCGGTTCGTACAGTCGCTGAACGGGCGCTACTACACCGCGTGCGACGTCGGCACGTACAGCGAGGACATGGACATCGTGGCGCGCGAGTCGCGCTTCGTCACCGGTCGTACGCGCGCGCACGGGGGTGCCGGAGACTCTTCGATCCTGACCGCGTTCGGGGTCTTCCAGGGCATGCGGGCCGCGGCCGAGGCACTGTGGGACGCCCCCACCCTGCGCGGACTGCGGGTGGGAGTCGAGGGCGTCGGCAAGGTCGGCCACCGGCTCGTGGAGCACCTGCGCGAGGACGGCGCCGAGGTCGTCGTCTGCGACGTCAACGAGGCGGCCCTGGAACGCGTGCGCACCCGCCATCCGCAGGTCCAGGTCGTCGCCGACAAGGACGCCCTCATCCGGGCGAACCTGGACGTGTACGCCCCCTGCGCGCTCGGCGGCTCGCTGGACGACGACGCCGTTCCCGCGCTGACCGCGCGGATGGTCTGCGGTGCCGCCAACAACCAGCTGGCCCATCCGGGCATCGAGAAGCAGCTCGCCGATCGGGGTGTCCTGTACGCCCCCGACTACGTGGTCAACTCCGGCGGCGTGATCCAGGTCGCGGACGAGATCGAGGGCTTCGACTTCGACCGCGCCAAGTCCCGGGCCACCGGGATCTTCGACACCACCCGGCGGATCTTCGCGCTGGCCGCCGAGGAGGGCGTGCCGCCGGCGGTGGCGGCCGACCGCCTGGCCGAGCGCCGGATGTCCGCCATCGGCCGGTTGCGCGGCATCTGGCTGTGACCGCCGGACGGTGATCTCCGGCCGGACGGGAGCGCGGGTGATCTTGCTTGCGGTCCCGTCCGGCCGTACCCTCCGAACTGCCCGGTTCAAGGTCTGTTGACCGAAGTCGGGTGGCTCGCGGGTAGCGGATACACTGGTGTTTCTCCGCAACGGGCGTGCCGCCACGTACCGACGATGTACCGAGCCGGGCGCAAAACGGGTACGGTTGTATCCGTGACTGACGCATGGCTCATCAGGCATCGGTTCGTGTGGTACACGCGCGCGTTGATGGGCCCACGAAAGCCCTGACCATCGAGGGGGTCGAGCCAATGGGTCGCGGCCGAGCCAAGGCCAAGCAGGTAAAGGTAGCCCGCCAGCTCAAGTACAACGGCGGCAACACGGACCTCGACCGCCTGAAGGACGAGCTGGGAGTCTCCGACCCCGCCGGCGACGACTACGACGCCTACGACGAGCTCGCTGAGAAGTACGCCGACTACGCCGACGAGGGAACCGAGGACCGCAAGGAAGGTACCGGCTCCTGACCGTCCGGCCACGCCACCGCCCGCGCGTACACCCCGCGGGCGGTGGCGAAGTCTTTTGTCCGACCGGCGAGTCGCCGCCTGTCGGTCAGGAGCCCGCGAGGGCTTCTCGTACGCCGGGTTCCTGGCGGCCCAGCAGGGCCGGGTCGGGGCGGGTGGCGAGGCTTCCCATCGCCTTGAGCATCGCCAGGGGCTCGCGGCCGTAGCCGATGACCGTGGCGTTCATCTCCGGCGGGCTCGCGTCGCCGACGCCCCACGCGTCCAGGCCGGCCGCCCGGCAGAGGGCGACCGCCCTCGGCAGGTGGAAGTTCTGCGTCACCACCGTCAGGCTCCGTACCCCGAAGATCCGCTCGGCCCGCGCGCAGGAATCCCAGGTGTCCAGGCCCGCGAAGTCCCGGACGATCTTGCCTTCCGGCAGTCCCTCGGCCATCAGGTAGTCGCGCATCACGGTCGGCTCGTCGTAACCGGCGACCCGGTTGTCGCCCGAGACCAGCACGGCCTTGACCTTGCCCCGCCGGTAGAGGTCCAGGGCCAGATCCAGGCGGCGGGCCAGGAAGAGCGACGGCTGGTCACCCCAGATCCCGGCGCCGAGGACCAGCGCCACCTGTGTCGCCGGGACGTCCTGTACGGGCTTCCTGTAGCGCGCCGTGTCGGCGTAGGCCCAGCCAAGGGGAGCCATCACTCCGTACGCCACCAGGCCGCTCAGGACCGTCAGGGGCCCCGTCCAGCGCCGCACCGACCGCCAACTGAGGATCACGCCCCGTGTGACGCCCGATCCCCGCTCGAAGTTCCCGGGGGCGGCCGGGTGTCAGGACAGGGTGGCCTTGGCGGTGCCGGGGACGATCTCGCCCAGAGTCCAGGAGGGGACGCCGCGGTCGGCCAGGAGGCGCAGGGCGGCGTCGGCGGTGTCCGGGGCGACGATGGCGGCCATGCCGACGCCCATGTTGAACGTCTTGTCCATCTCGGCCGTCGGGACCTGACCGGCCTTCTGGAGGACCTCGAAGATGGGCGGGACGGTCCAGGAGGAGCGCCGCAGGGTCGCGTCCACCGTGGGGGGAAGCGAGCGGGCGAGGTTGGCCGCCAGCCCGCCGCCGGTGATGTGAGAAAAAGCACGTACGCCGCCCGCCCGGGTGAGGGCCAGGCAGTCCTGGGCGTAGATGCGGGTCGGGGTGAGCAGTTCCTCGCCGAGTGCACGGGCCAGCTCGGCGGGCTGGGACTCCAGGGTCAGGGCGGTGGTGGCGAGGATGTGCCTGACCAGGGAGTAGCCGTTGGAGTGGATGCCGGAGGAGCCCATCGCCAGGACGACGTCGCCGGGGCGTACGCGTTCGGGGCCGAGAAGCTCGTCGGCCTCCACGACGCCCGTACCGGCTCCGGCGAGGTCGAACTCGTCGGGCTCCAGGAGTCCGGGGTGCTCGGCGGTCTCGCCGCCGACCAGTGCGCAGCCGGCCAGGGCGCAGGCGTCGGCGATCCCGCCGACGATGTCCGCGATGCGCTCGGGGACGACCTTGCCGCAGGCGATGTAGTCGGTCATGAACAGCGGCTCGGCGCCGCAGACGGCCAGGTCGTCGATCACCATGCCGACCAGGTCGTGCCCCACGGTGTCGTACACGCCCAGGCGGCGGGCCAGATCGACCTTGGTGCCGACGCCGTCGGTGGAGGTCGCCAGCAGGGGACGGCGGTAGCGCAGGAACGCGGAGGCGTCGAAGAGGCCGGCGAAGCCGCTGGCGTCGTCGACGACCTCGGGGCGGCGGGACCGGGCCACCCGGGCCTTCATCAGCTCCACGGCGCGCTCGCCCGCCGCGATGTCGACGCCGGCCGCCTCGTAGGACGTGCTCATATCTCCCGCGCTCACGTGGTCGAAGGTTCCAGCAGGTGCTTGCCGCGCGCGCTCTCGTCCAGCGGGATCGGGTAGACGCCGTCGAAGCACGCCCGGCACAGGTCGTCCTTGGGGATCCGGGACGCGGCGATCAGCTCGTCCAGCGAGATGAAGCCGAGCGAGTCGGCGCCCAGGGAGTCGCGGATGCCCTCGACCGAGAGCTCCCCGGCGATCAGCTCGGCCCGGGTGGCGAAGTCGATCCCGTAGAAGCAGGGCCACGAGATCGGGGGGCTGGAGATCCGGACATGGATCTCGGCGGCCCCGGAGTCGCGCAGCATGGCCACGATCGCGCGCTGGGTGTTGCCGCGGACGATCGAGTCGTCCACCACGATCAGCCGCTTGCCCTCGATCGCCTCGCGCAGCGGATTGAGCTTGAGCCGGATGCCCAGCTCGCGGATCGTCTGCGAAGGCTGGATGAACGTGCGGCCGACGTAGGAGTTCTTGACCAGGCCCTGGCCGTACGGGATTCCGGAGGCCTCGGCGTAGCCGATCGCCGCCGGGGTCCCCGACTCGGGCGTGGGGATGACCATGTCGGCTTCGACCGGATGCTCGCGGGCCAGCCGGCGGCCGACCTCGACCCGGGTGGCCTGGACGCTGCGGCCGGCGATGGTGGTGTCGGGACGGGCCAGGTAGACGTACTCGAACAGGCAGCCCTTGGGCCGGGCCTCGGCGAACCGCTCGGACCGGACGCCGTCGGCGTCGATCGCGAGCATCTCGCCGGGCTCGACCTCCCGGACGAACTTGGCGCCCACGATGTCCAGCGCGGCGGTCTCCGAGGCCACCACCCAGCCGACGTCCTCGAAGCTGCCCAGCACGAGCGGGCGGACGCCCTCGGGGTCGCGGGCCGCGTACAGCGTGTGCTCGTCCATGAAGACCAGGGAGTACGCGCCGCGAACGGTCGGCAGGATCTCGCGGGCGGCGGCGATCGGGTCGCCCCCGCCGTGCGGGGCCAGCAGGGCCGTGAGGACCTCGGTGTCGGTGGTGGCGGTCAGCACGCCGGGAGGGAGCCGGTCGGCCAGCTCGCCGGTGTTGATCAGGTTGCCGTTGTGCGCCAGCGCCAGCCCGCCCGCGCCGGTCGAACGGAACGTCGGCTGGGCGTTCTCCCAGGTCGGGGAGCCGGTCGTGGAGTAGCGGCAGTGGCCGACGGCCAGATGGCCGCGCAGCGTGTTCAGGACGGACTCGTCGAAGACCTGGGAGACCAGGCCCATGTCCTTGAAGACGACGATCCGGGAGGCGTCGCTGACCGCGATGCCGGCGGACTCCTGGCCCCGGTGCTGCAGGGCGTACAGGCCGTAGTAGGTGAGCTTGCTGACTTCGGCACGATCCGCCTCGCTCGGAGGCACCCATACGCCGAAGACCCCGCAAGCGTCCTTGGGGGAGCGGTCCGAGGGGTCGAGGTCGTGGCTCAACTGTCCATCACCGAGAGGCACGCCCGCCAGTCTAGGTGCCCCCTTCACCTGCTCCGATCGGCGCATCACCTGGAACGGCCCTTACCCGCCGGAACGGCGGCCCCAAGGCGGCGCGGATCGCCTTGCCCCGCCTGGCCTCAGTCGGGCAAGGGGTGGGCGAGGGCTTGGATGGTGGACTCGTCCAGGGCCGACGCGTACACCCGGAAGTCGTCCAGGAGCCCCGTGAAGCCCGGCTTCCCGGGCTCGCTCCCCAGGGAGATCGGGCCGGACAGCGGGACCACCGCGTGCTCCAGGGGGACGGCCACATCCAGCTCACCGTCGATATACAGGAACATCCCGTCGGAGTTGACCACGAAGGCCACATGCGCCCACTCCCCGACCGGCAGCGATCTCCGGCTGTCCACGTAGTCGGGGCCCTTGATCGTGAAGAGCTGGGTCCGCAGGCGGGTGCCGTCCGGGTAGAGCCACATCCCGGCGCTGCGGGCGTCGTCCTCGCCGACCGGCTTGTAGAACAGGCCGCGCCACTCGCCGTCCGGTCCCTCGGCCACGTTGACGTGGAAGGCCAGGGCGAAGCCGAAGATCTGGCTCAGCACGAGCTGCGGTACCGCCGGGACGATGGCCCGCCCCCGGCCGTCGAAGGACAGCGCCTCACCGTCCCGGCCGGGCACGATCTCCACGGACTCGCCCAGCGTCACGGCGGGCCCGCCCTGGACGTCGGCCACGCTGCGGCCGTCGATCGTCTCGATGTCGAAGGTCCAGTGCGCGATGAGCATGGCGGCATCCCTCCATGCCGTGCCCCCGGCCGTTCGTGCGTACGATCCCCACGCTGTCAGCGTCCGGGCGCGGGGGCAAGGCCCCAAATCAGACGCCGATTCAATAGCCGGATCAGCCGGTGGGAACCGGGAGATGGCCGGTCAGATCGGCCCGCGGGCCACTGGCTCGCACCAGTCCTCCGTTCAGTGCCTCGTCCCAGGTCAGGCGGCCGGTGGCGAGAACGATCCAGGTGTGTGCGTCCATCTCGACCACGTTCGACGGGGTACCACGGGTATGGTGCGGCCCGTCGATGCACTGGACGGCGGCGTACGGAGGCACCCGGACCTCCACCGACCGTCCGGGCGCCAGCTCGGCGAGCCGGTCCAGCAGATGGCGCACGGCCCCCCGCAGGACCGGCCGCATCGGCTCGGTGCCCGCGTCGTAGGCGGCCAGGACGGCCGCCGGAGCGGAGCGGCGGAGCTCGGCCGGTTCGTCGGTGCCGCCGTACGGCGGGAGTCCGAGTACGCTGCGCTGTTCGTCCAGCACGGCGCGGGTGAGAGGTGTTCGCGACACGGGTGCGACGCTACCGTCCCGGTCCCTCCGGCCGCCTCCCGCCGTTCCTGGCACCGGTACCCCCCGGCCGGTGGGAGGATGTCCGCGCCGGTGCACCGAACGCCAGATATCCGGGGGAACCGCCGGGGAACGGTTCCCCGGCGGGAGAAGCACGGAGGTTGTCCAGATGGCCGAGGCGCTGCCCCTGCAGCCCGGTGATCCGAGCCGACTCGGCGAGTACGAGATCACGGGCCGGCTCGGCGTCGGTGAGCACGGCGCCGTCTTCCTCGGCCGGGACCCGTCCGGCCGTACCGTCGCGATCAAGCTGCTGCATCTGCGGGTGAGCGGCGAGCCCGCCGCCCGGGCCCGGTTCACCGGTGCGCTCGCCGCGGTACGGAAGGTGTCCGGCTTCTGCACGGCCGCGGTCCTGGACGCCGATGTCGAGGGCGACCGCCCGTACGTGGTCGGCGAGTGGGTCGACGGGCCCTCGCTGCTGCAACTGGTCGCCGACGAGGGACCGCGCGGCGCCGCCGTCGTCGAACGGCTCGCGGTCGGCACGGCCGTGGCGCTCGCCGCCGTCCACCGGGCGGGAGCGGTCCATCACGACTTCGAGCCCGGGGACGTCCTGCTGGGCCGCAAGGGCCCCCAGGTCACCGACGCGGGCCTCGCCGGGGCCTTGGACGCGGTGAACGCCGCTCCGACCGGCCGGGCCGGCGAGCATCCCTCGTACAAGGCCCCCGAGCAGCTCAGCGGCGTCGACATCGGCCCGGCCGCCGACGTGTTCGCCTGGGCCGCGACGCTGCTGTACGCGGCGACCGGGCGGCCGCCCTTCGGCGACGACGCGCCGTCGGAGGTCATGCAGCGGATCATGTACGACGATCCGGACATCACGGCGCTGCCCTTCTACCTGCGCGGGATCGTCGCGGACGCCCTCGCCAAGGAGCCGGCCAAGCGCCCGACCGCAGCCGCGCTGCTCGGGCGGCTGCTGGACGGCTCGGGCCCGCTGGCCGACCGGATCCCGGAATCGCTGGTCGCCGAGGGCCGGGCCCTCGCGGGCGGTTCCGAACCTTCGGCCCCCGCCCCCGCC